>NZ_JYDG01000039.1:0-37984 GCF_003263545.1 Rahnella sp. AN3-3W3 | reverse complement strand
GCTCGAAGACCGAGAGAAGGCACCGCGCAGCGGCAAGATTTCCAGCCTGTCTCCGTGATATCTGAAACATGATTTACAAGCGATAGCGCGCAGTGAAAAAGCGAAGGGAGATCCAAGAGGGAAAAAGCATTTTTCCCTCTTGGTCGGTTTCGGCGCCGCGTGATAAGTGATCGCTGTAATTGAGAAACCGAAATTTTCCCAATCTAACGTTCAGATCTAACTGCAATTAAGAAACCGAAATTGGCTTTGGCAAGACGTAACCCGCCTGGCAAGGCAAATTTCACATATAAAAAAACCGGTCAAATGACCGGTTTTTTATATTCGCTAAAAAGCGAAACCTAGACTGCCGGTTTAGCGATCACATTGCGATTTTCCATGCGAACTTCCGCCATGTTCACATCAATGATGTCGCTCTGACGGTAGGCCACTTCGCCTTTGATCAGCACGGTGCCGGTATCAGCGCTGCATACCAGTTCGTCGCGCACACTGTGCAGGAACGGAGCAGGGATGAACGCCACGGCGCCGATATCTTGCAGACGTACTCGCAGACCGCCGCGGGTGACATCGATGATTTCAGCGCTGAATTTAACATCAGTGCCTACTTTCTCTTCCAGATAACGCGCATATAGCCAGTCACCAACATCGCGCTCGGCCATGCGGTTGGCACGGCGGCGTTCTGCCAGCTGAACAGTCATCTCGTCCTGAGGTTTCTCAGCAGACTGTTGCAGGATCATCGCTTTCAGCAGACGGTGGTTCACCATGTCGCCGTATTTACGGATTGGCGATGTCCAGGTGGCGTAAGCTTCCAGACCCAGACCGTAATGCGGCCCAGGGGTGGTGCTGATTTCTGCAAAAGTCTGGAAACGACGGATACGGCTGTCGAGGAACTGCGTTGGCAGCGCATCAAGTTTACGGCGCAATGCGCAGAAACCTGGCAGCGTCAGCAGTTCTTCAGCATTAGCTTCCACGTCGTTGGCCTGCAACACGGTCACTGCGTTTTCTACCAGCAGCGGATCAAAACCGGTATGCACGTTGTAAACGCCGAAACCGAGGCTGTCACGCAGGGCGATAGCCGCACAGACGTTGGCGGCAATCATCGATTCTTCCACGATGCGGTTAGCGATACGACGATGTTCAGCGACGATTTCCAGCACGTTGCCTTTCTCACCTAACACGAAGCGGTAATCAGGACGATCTTTGAATACCAGCGCGTGCTCGGTGCGCCATGCGCTGCGCACGTCACAGACGCGTTTCAGCAGACGGATCTGAGAAGCAATGACATCGCTGGCCGGTTGCCATTCGCTTTTCTCATCCGCTTCAAGCCAGTCAGACACATCGTCGTAAGCCAGTTTGGCTTTGGATTCGATGGTCGCGGCGAAGAAGCGAATATCACTGCCCAGTGCGCCATCGGTGCCCAGCGTGACAGAGCACGCCAGAACCGGACGGCTGACGTCCGGCCACAGGGAACAGATATCATCAGACAATTCACGCGGCAGCATCGGGATGTTGAAGCCCGGCAGATAGTTAGTGAATGCGCGTTTTTTAGCAATATTGTCGAGATCGCTGCCTTCACTGACGTAAGCCGTCGGGTCAGCAATCGCGATAGTCATTTGCAGGGTGCCGTCGCCGTTGTCTTTCACATACAGCGCGTCATCCATGTCCTGCGTGCTGCCGCTGTCGATGGTGACGAATGGCAGGGCAGTCAGATCTTCGCGGGTCAGGCCTTCATCGCGCAGTTCAGCGATGTCAGATTTTGGCGCTTCACGTTCGAGATTATGACGTGCCAGCGTTACCCACCACGGGGCGAGATCGTCGGTGCCGGTGGTGATCCATTCGGTGATTTCAGCCTGGAAGCTGTGATCGCCTTCTTTCAGCGGATGGCGGCGCATTTCAGCCACACACCAGTCGCCGTCGCTCACTTCATGATTGATATTGCGGGCAACGCGGCACTGAATGGAATCACGTAATAAAGGATGGTCCGGGATAATGGAAAGACGGTCGTCTTTCTTGGTCACGCGGCCTACAAAACGGCTGAGGAACGGCTCAACCAGCGTTTCGGGCTGGACGATTTCACGCTCTTTCTCAGTTTGCAGGGAGGCAATGACGCGATCCCCGTGCATGACTTTTTTCATGTACGGAGGCGGAATGAAATAGCTTTTTTGACCGTCTACTTCAAGAAAGCCAAAGCCTTTCTCAGTGCCTTTCACAATGCCTTCGACACGTGGAGTCTGAGAGTGAAGTTGCTGTTTTAGCTGCGCGAGCAGCGGGTTATCTTGAAACATATCGTCCAGAGAATTGGGGGTTAATGTGGCTCGATTAGCGGCAGACAGTTTTACGCGATCTGGCCCCTTCGGGCAAGCGGCATCTACCCCTTTCGCCTCATAACCCTGAAGCGAAAGGGGAGATTTGCGCGATGGTGCGCAAGTCTGACTTAAGCGATACGTTGCAGGTCGACTTTTTGCTCGCAGCGACGGATAGTCACCGGAACAGCTTTGGAGGTCGGGGTGTGGGTCTGGTCGCCAAAACTGGACATCGGCACCAGCGGATTGGTTTCCGGATAATAAGCCGCCAGATTACCGCGCGGAATGTCGTAACTGACCAGTTTGAAGCCGGTAACTTTACGCTCGATACCGTCGTTCCACAGCGTTTCTATTTCCACCAGTTCGCCGTCTTTCAGGCCTAAATCAGCCAGATCCTGCGGATGGATGAACAGCACTTCGCGCTGGCCGTAAACGCCACGGTAACGGTCATCAAGGCCGTAAATGGTGGTGTTGTACTGGTCGTGCGAACGCAACGTTTGCAGGGTGAACGGCGCATTTTGATCGCCCATCGGGATCAGCACGTCCGGCAACGGAGCCGCGCTGAAATTCGCCTTGCCGCTGAGCGTGTTGAAATTCAGTTCCGCTGCCGCATTGCCCAGATAGAAGCCGCCTTTGATATCGCAGCGTGCATTGAAATCTTTAAAGCCCGGAATGGTCGCTTCGATGTGGTCGCGGATCAGGTTGTAATCGTCAGCCAGCGCCGTCCAGTCGAGGTATTTATCACCGAGAACGGCATTGGCGATACCGCAGACAATCGCGGTTTCGGAACGTTGTTCTTTCGATAACGGAATGCCGACGCCTTCTGACGCATGCACCATGCTGAAGGAGTCTTCAACGGTGATGAACTGCGAACCGGTGGCTTGCATATCCAGCTCAGTACGCCCCAGTGTTGGCAGGATCAGTGCTTCTTTACCCGGTGTCAGATGCGAGCGGTTGAGTTTGGTGCTGATTTGCACAGACAACTCAAGATTACTCAGCGCCCGTTCGGTGCGCGGTGTGTCCGGTGCCGCTGCTGCCAGATTACCGCCGAGGCAGATCAGAACTTTGGCTTCTTTACGCAGCATCGCTTCCAGCGCTTCAACGGTGTTGTGGCCCGGCACGCGTGGTGGCGTGAATTTAAAGTGGCTTTCCATGGCATCGAGCAACGCTTTTGGTGCTTTTTCATCGATGCCCATGGTGCGGTTGCCCTGCACGTTACTGTGGCCGCGAACAGGACACAGACCGGCACCCGGTTTACCGAGCTGACCAAACAACAGTTGCAGGTTAGTGATTTCACGCACGGTCGGAACGGAGTGTTTATGCTGCGTTATGCCCATCGCCCAGGTACAAATCACGCGTTCGGCGTTCATATAAATAGACGCTGCTTCACGCAGATCCTGTTCGCTCAGACCGGACTGTTCGGTGATTTTTTCCCAGCTGGTGGCATCCACGACGGCCAGATACTCATCCACGCCAACGCTGTTAGCCGCAATAAAATCTTCATCGAAAAGGGAAGGCTGACCGGAAGCGATACGCTCACGGTGAGTCTGCAACAGCGCTTTGACGATACCGCGCACGGCGGCCATATCGCCACCAAGATTGGGCTGATAATACGCCGCACTGATGCGACCGGCTTTAGGTGTGACCACTTCCAGCGGTTTTTGCGGATCGGCAAAACGTTCCAGACCACGCTCACGCAAGGTGTTAAAACTCACCACTTTTGCGCCACGGTCAGAAGCATGACGCAGGCTGTGCAGCATACGCGGATGGTTGGTGCCCGGATTCTGGCCAAAGACGAAAATGGCATCGGCTTTTTCAAAGTCATCCAGACGGATAGTGCCTTTACCGACGCCGATACTTTGTTTCAGGCCGACACCGCTGGCTTCGTGACACATGTTTGAGCAGTCAGGGAAGTTGTTAGTGCCGAACATGCGGCCGAAGACCTGATACAGATACGAGGCTTCATTACTGGCGCGGCCGGAGGTGTAAAAATCTGCCTGATCCGGGTTTTCCAGACCTTTCAGATGACTGGCGATCAGCGCAAATGCGGCGTCCCAGCTGACAGGTTCATAATGATCAGTTTCGCGGTTATAACGCATCGGGTGAGTCAGGCGCCCCTGGTATTCCAGGAAATAATCGCTTTGTTCGCGCAGCTTGCTCACGCTGTGTTGGGCGAAGAATTCAGGCTCAACGGCTTTACGGGTGGCTTCCCAGCTGACGGCTTTCGCACCGTTTTCACAGAAGCTGAAGGTGCTGTGGTTATCATCGCCCCAGGCACAGCCCGGACAGTCAAATCCGCGACCTTTGTTAACACGCATCAGGTTACGCAGATTAGACAGAACTTTTTTACTGTCGAAGACGAAACGGGTGGTTGATTCCAGTGCACCCCAGCCGCCGGCCGCGCCGTGGTAGGGTTTGATCTCAGTTTTGAATTTCATAATTATGCTTCGCAGGTGATTTTTGTCTGATTTTAAACAACCGCAACGATGAATTGTTAACCGGATTGTTAATTTTATGTCACAAGTTTAGGAGGGGTATGCGCTGCCGTCTAATCGAATGCCATGATGGTGTGATAGAAGCGCTCTATCGCAGGAAAATATCGGGGAATAACGCAAATAGCGTCTAAAAATCAGGGGCGGGAGCGCACTGCCAATCAGTTTGAAAACAGCGGGTTGTGATAATGAAAACTAATGACCTCGCGCGATGTGGTTTTCGGCTGAAATTAACACAAGTTGTAACAGTATCGTTTCATTATGAAATGCTTAGCAAAAGACTAAGGGTTTTTCTGCGAGTAGTTTTAGTGCAACCTATGCCGCAGATTTTGAATCCATAGTTTTTTTGTATAGAGTGCGGCTCAGTTTATGCCCCGACTCTGTAGCGCGTTTAAGGAAGATTCAGTGAAACGTAGTGTAATTAGTGTCTTATCTTGTGTATTGATGTTCTCCGCAGGCAGTGCGAAAGCTATCGCACCACTGGATTTCCCTGTTGTCCCGCCGAGCATTGATGCAGCTTCTTTTGTGCTGATGGATTATGCCAGTGGTGATGTGCTGGCCGCCGGCAATCCGGACGACCGCCGCAATCCGGCAAGCCTGACCAAACTGATGACAGGTTATGTCATTGACCGCGCACTGGATCATAAAAAAATCACCATGGACGATGTGGTCACCGTGCCTCAGGAAGCCTGGGTTGCTGGTAACAAGAGCCTGGAAGGTTCTTCGCTGATGTTCCTCAAACCGGGTGACCGTGTGAGCGTGCGTGATCTGATCCGCGGCATCATCATCACTTCCGGCAACGATGCCTGTGTGGCGATGGCCGATTATGTCGCGGGCAGCCAGGACTCATTCGTTGGCATGATGAACCAATACGTCACCAGCCTCGGCCTGACCAATACGCATTTCGAAACCGTCCACGGTCTGGATGCACCGGGTCAGTACACCACGTCTTATGACCTCGCGAAGCTGTCCCGCGCCATTATCGGCGGTGAGCCTGAGGAATATCGTATGTATGCCGAGAAATCGCTGACGTACGACAACATCACCCAGCAAAACCGTAATGGCCTGCTGTGGGATAAAAACCTGCAGGTGGATGGCCTGAAAACCGGTCACACTGAAAGCGCCGGTTTCAACATCATCGCCTCTGCGACGCAGGGTGATCGCCGTCTGATTGCCGTTGTCATGGGCGGTAAAAGCTCAAAAGGGCGCGAAGAACAGGCGCGTAAACTGCTGACCTGGGGTTTCCGCGAATACACCAGCAAACAGATTTTCAAAGCGGGTCAGACCGTTTCGGATGAGCACGTCTGGTTTGGTGCTGCTCCTCAGGTGAAAGTCGGTTCCCTCAGCGATGTGTTTATCAGCGTGCCGCAGGCTGACGCCGATAAACTCAAAGCGCAATATGTGCTGACCAATCCGCAGATTGACGCGCCGCTGAAAAAAGGTCAGGAGCTCGGCAACATTAATATCGTGGATAACGGCAAAGTCATCAAAACCGTGCCGCTGGTGGCACTGGAAGATGTCGCAGAAGGCGGGATCATCAGCCGTGCGATTGATTACGTGAAATTGAAAATCTGATTCGATTTTCTGAACGTAAAAGGCGCCGCTTCGGCGCCTTTTTTGTCCCTGAGATTCACATCAAATTTCCCGGCCTGAAAATCGAGAATTGTCACAATTGATTGTTAACTAAGTGTAATTTATTTTGAAGTCACCGGACGAATGGCTCACATCCGCCCGGTGAGTGTGCAAGATTTCAGAATACTTTGGAGGAGAAGTCGGTTTTCACTTCGCTTTCGATGTAGGTATTTAAGCCCCATCCGGCACGGGCCAGTTCTTTCATCTTCTCAAGATGCTCAGGGCCGGGGTGGCGGATGTCGTAGAGATAAACGTGGTTATTCTTGAAACGGACTTTGATCGAATTGGCATCAATCTGGAAGCTGACGACCTGTGAATCACCGCTTTTATTGGCGTAATTTTCCATGCTGCATCCTGTTAGCTAAGCCTGATTTCTGGCGACGTCTTCTATTAACCACGTCCGGCTTTCAGTTACAGGGTGATAGTTCACATTATCAGCACGTTAAGTCAGGATGATTGGCGTAATGAATGGCGGGCGGCAGAAATAGCGAGGTGAACCGGCACCTGCTGAGCGCCGGTGCCGTCATTGTAATGCGGTTATTTCAGCAGGAACGAGTGATCAAACGTGCCGGTGACATTCAGGGCGACGGGCAACAATCCCTGCTCATGATAGAAATCCGCCGTTTGCTGTTGCTGCGTTTCCGTCGCGGCATCAATCGGCTGCCAGTAGGATTTACGTCGCTCAAACCCGAGTTTCGCCGCATCCAGCGGGAAGCCGATGATTTTCGCCAGCTTCTCGCTATACGCATTCAGATTCTTATAGGCCCAGATTTGCGCATCGCTCAGACGTTGCAGGTAGTCGGCAATCGCCTCACGTTTGGCTTTATCTTTAAGCGCGGTATCTGTTGCCGCCAGGAAACTGTTGCCCGACCACAAACCGCGGCCATTCACCAGAACCCGCAGATGATCCTGTGTTTCGGCGAAAGCGGTGTAAGGTTCCCACGTAGCCCAGACATCCACGGAACCCTGGGTCAGCGCCAGTTTGGCGTCGCTCGGCGGCAGGAAACGGAAGGTCACGTCTTTGGCCGTCAGTCCGGCAGATGCCAGCGCTTTTAGCGCCACGAAATGCCCGATGGAACCGCGGTTCGTGGCAATACTTTTACCTTTTAAATCCGCCGCGCTTTTAATCGGGCTGTCCGGTTTTACCAGCAGCGCGGTGCCATAGGCATCCGATTTATCCACGGCAATGGCTTTCACTTGCGCGCCTGCGGCTTCGGCAAATAACAGGGGGGCATCACCGATAATACCGACATCCACCGCCTGCGCATTCAGCGCTTCAGCCAGTGGCGCGGCGGCAGGGAATTCTGACCACTCAATTTTGTACGGCAGATTATCCAGTTTATTGGCCGCCTCAAGTTGCGCCCGCATATTGCCTTTCTGGTCGGCCACCCGCAGGGTGATTTGTTCGGCATTGACCGCAAAGGCGCTGCCAATCAGCGAAACCAGCAGCAGAAGATTTTTCACATTCACTCGCATCAGGGTTCCTTATACCAGCGTGGTGGCGGCGGTTTTATTTTGTGCCTGACGCGCAGCGATTTTCTGCCTGGTCAGCGGGATCAGACTTTTACCGTATTCGGTGGCGTCATTGAGAGGATCAAAACCGCGGATCAGGAACGTGGTGATCCCCAGTTCGTAATATTTCAGCAGGGCATCGGAGACTTGTTCCGCCGTGCCGACCAGCGCGGTGGAGTTTGAACCGCCGCCAATCAGTCCGGCAATGCCGGTCCACAGGCAGGAATCCAGACGGTCGCCTTGTGCTACTGCCTTCAGTAAACGCTGTGCGCCGACACTTTGCGGTTTAGCCGCCAGCGCCTGACCTTTTTCAGCCTGCTGTGCGGTGGCTTTCGCGAGGATTTCGTCGGCTTTAGCCCAGGCTTCTTCCTCGGTTTTACCGAGGATCGGGCGGAATGAAATACTGAAATCGATCTCCCGCTGATGTTGTGCCGCAGACGCTTTCACCGCTGCGACCGTTTCCGCAGCACTTTCCAGCGGCTCACCCCAAAGCGCGAACACATCTGCCTGTTTTCCGGCAACGCGAATGGCGTCATCAGAAGATCCGCCGAAAAATACCGGCAGCTTTTTCTGATATGGCTTAATGGCGGAGAAGGCGTTTTCCGCCTGATAAAACTCACCCTGATGATCAAAGCCCGTTTCCGAATACCAGCTCTGTTTCAGCACATCGATATATTCGTCCGTGCGCTGATAGCGGCCAGATTTCGGCTCGAAATCGCCGTCACGACGCTGTTCGGCGTCACTGCCGCCGCTGATGATATGCACGGCGACGCGTCCTTCCAGCAGGTGATCCAGCGTGGCAAGTTTGCGCGCTGCCAGTGTCGGGGCGACAAAGCCCGGACGATGTGCCAGCAGAAAATGGATACGGGAAGTGCTGGCACCGGCGTGCGCCGCGACCAGAAATGCGTCAGGCTGATCGGAGGCGTAAGCCACCAGAATGCGGTCAAAACCGGCATCTTCATGGGCTCTGGCGAAATCGGCGATGTATTTTTTATCGAAAATCGGACCTGTCGGCGGGATGATTTCAGAAGCCAGACGATGGCCGATCATACCAATAAATTGCACGCTCATAAGCTGTCACTCCTCAGATGAGGCCAGCGAATGAAGGTCTGCGCTGGCAGGAGATATCACCTTAAACGGCAACCTACTATGTGAGAAATTCATTATCTTCATAAGCTAATATGAAAAATGTGCATTACAGGATGCGAGAGAAATAAACGGAGTTAACCAGCGGGATCGCACGGGTGAATTATTTTCGGGAGAAGGGTTTAAAAGGGGGGATGAGAGATGCACCCTCCCTCAGACAGAGGAAGGGGCGGAGCAAAACGATTACGTGATTGCTACGTTACTGGGAATCCTGGCTGGTGCCGGTTTTCGGGCTGGCAGCAGAGCTGTCTCCCGCATCCGCAGTTTTGGTGTAAACAATTTTCTGGCTGTCATTACCGCAATGGCCGACGACCTGACCGCCGCTCTGGTCAGCCTGATCGTTAGGAACGATGTCCAGTTTGAACCCGGATTCAGGTAAACCGTTTGCCACAATTTTTTGTGTAATGTCTGCTTTGACGCTTTCACAGGATGCCTGTGCCATCAGAGGTGCAAACATCACGACAGCGAGACCAGCTAAGAGTGTCTTTTTCATCATTCATTCCTTTTATGAGAACCGGCGTATTACTTATTATGAGAAGAAAATAATTATCTAAAGAATAAGTTTAGCAGATATGCCGTGGCGGTAAGATTTACCGCCACGGGTGAGAGACAATCTGGAAGGAAATTATTACGGCGCCATCAGCTGACGGCCTGTACGGCGGTCGAGGCAGCGTTCAGTGTTCGGTTCCCAGTACGCATTGATGTTCTGGCTGGCTTCACATTTATCGCGCAGATCTATGGCGTTGTCATATTTGGAGAAATCCTTCTCGTTGCGCTGATTTTTCATCGCGCGCAGACGCTGGGTTTCATTCCACTGTTCTTTGCTCTGACGTGCTTCTTCGTTGGTCATGGCATCATTGCCGGTACCGCCAAAGACACAGGTTCCGCCCGCACAGTTGGTGGCAGCTTGCACAGGAACCTGCCAGCCGGCGGTCATGGCCAGCAAAGCAACAGGAAGCATGGCGCGCGTCAGTCGGGTTATAAACGTTGTATTCATTAGCTAATCCTTTTAATTTACACATCGCTCAGGCGAATCATTGAATTATAACACCCACCTGAATGGCGTCACCCTTTGCCTGTAAACTGGTTGATATCTTATTGAAGTCCGCACTGTAAACCTGGCTCAACTATGCTCAAAACATCTTTACTGTTCTTTGCCACAGCGCTGGCGGAAATCATAGGCTGCTTTTTACCTTATCTCTGGCTGCGCAAAGGGGGCAGTATATTGCTGCTGCTTCCTGCGGCTCTCAGTCTGGCGGCGTTTGTCTGGTTGCTGACCCTGCATCCGGCGGCGAGCGGCAGGGTATACGCGGCTTACGGCGGTGTGTATGTCATGACCGCGATGTTGTGGCTGCGGTTTATCGATGGCGTAAAACTCAGCACCACCGACTGGCTGGGCGCGTGCGTGGCGCTGGCGGGGATGCTGATCATCATTTCAGGCTGGAAAGCGTCATAAGCGATTACTGCGACAACCTTTCCATCAGCACAATGACTTTCTGAATCACGATTTGCGCAGCGCGGGACAGTTGACGGCGGGGCGCAACGCACAGAGCCAGCGTCAGCGGTTTGGCCGTCCGTCCCTGCAGCGGTACAAACGTCAGCCGCTTTTCCTGTAAATCAGGCAAAACATCCAGCAGGCTGAGCACGCCAACCCCGGCACCTTTACGAATGAGTTCGCGCATCATGCGCACGTCATTACAGACGATCGATGGTGTTTCCAGCAACTGATAGCGATTGTAAAGCAATCTGGCGCGGGCATTCACCATCAGCGGTTCCGAGGGAATGATCTGCCGGTAGGAGGCGATATCGCTGAAAGACAGCGATTCCTGCTGTGAAAGTTCGTGTCCGACCGGCATGGCAATGCCGATGGGTAATTCCGCGAAAGCCCGCACTTCAAGCCCGGTATGCTCCACCGGATCCAGTAACAATCCGAAATCAACCTCCGCCGAACTTACCTGTTCGCTTATATTCCGGCTGTCTTCTATACGGATATCAAATGTCAGATAAGGATGTTCTGCGCCCACTTCCGCAATCAGCTCCGCCACCATGCCTTCGCTGAGTGCTGCGATCATCGAAATAGTGACGTGTCCGCGCCGCAATCCCTGGATCTCATCGAACCGTTCCTTTGTGCGGGAAAATTCTTTTCGCCAGCGTCGGATGTCATCAAACAAAATTTCACCCGCAGAGGTCAGTTTCAGGCCTGTGGGCAGGCGTTCAAATAATGGGGTTTCCAGCGTCTGTTCGGCCTGCAATATCTGCCGGTTTATGGCCGAGGCGGAGACATGCAGCACTTCTGCCGCTTTGCGCAAACTTCCTGTTCGGGCGACTTCAGTAAAATATTGCGAAAAACGGGAAAATGGGGACATGGGTGTACTAATTTATGCAGTGAATAAGTGAGATATCTATTATGGACTGCATCACTCAATTTTCCTAGATTGTGCGATGCCCCTTTGTAAAACAATCACCTCAGGTTGTTTTACAGTCAAAATGGGCAAATGACAGGGTTCGTCAAAACACGTTTTAGCTCGTGTGCCGCTATCAGTGATGGAAAGCGGGGCGAACGGTGGCATTTGCACCGCTGGCACATGATCGTGTTTTGAAAAACAACACTAATAACAAGCGTGCATGTTTGAAAACCAGACTCAACGTGATCATGCGACCAAGAGATACCTTCTCATGTTAGAAAAACTATTTAAGTTAAAAGCTCACCGTACTAACGTGCGGACTGAGATTGTGGCAGGACTGACTACATTTTTAGCAATGGCCTATATTCTGTTTGTTAACCCGTCTATTTTGGGCGCGACGGGGATGGATAAAGGCTCAGTATTTGTGGCAACTTGTCTTGCTGCCGCAATCGGTTCCGCACTGATGGGCTTTATCGCCAACTATCCGATCGCACTGGCGCCGGGCATGGGTCTGAACGCCTTCTTCACCTATACCGTCGTGCTGCACATGGGTTACACCTGGCAGATCGCATTGGGTGCAGTTTTCCTCTCAGCCTGTATTTTCTTCGCGTTATCTATTTTTAAAATCCGCGAATGGATTATCCGCAGTATTCCGTTGCCATTGCGTTCGGCGATTGCGGCGGGTATCGGCTTATTCCTGGCGCTGATTGCGCTGGAAAACGCCGGTATCGTCATTGCTAACCCGGCAACACTGGTCGGTCTGGGCGACCTGACCAAGCCTGGCCCTCTGTTCGCGATGCTCGGTTTCATTCTGATTGTGGTGCTGGAAGCGCGTAAAATCACCGGTGCGGTGCTGATCGGCGTGCTGGCTGTGACTGTTCTGGCGATTGCCCTGGGGTATTCTCCGTTCGGTGGCGTGATGTCTATGCCTCCGTCGATTGCGCCAACCTTCATGCAACTGGACATTAAGGGCGCATTCAACGTTTCGCTGATAAGCGTGGTGTTCGCGTTCCTCTTCGTGGATGTGTTCGATAACTCCGGAACCCTGATTGGCGTGACCAAACGTGCAGGGCTGGCGGATGAAGACGGCAATATCCCGAAAATGGGCCGTGCGCTGGTGGCTGACAGCGCCGCTGCGTTGTTTGGTTCTCTGCTGGGGACGTCGACAACCACCAGTTATATCGAATCCGCCGCGGGCGTGAGTGCCGGTGGACGTACCGGTCTGACAGCGATTGTGGTCGCAATTCTGTTCCTGCTGAGCCTGTTCTTCGCTCCGCTGGCGGGCAGTGTCCCGGCATTCGCAACCGCACCGGCGCTGCTGTTCATCGCGGTTCTGATGACCTCCGGTCTGGCAGAAATCGACTGGAAAGATATTACCGTTGCTGCGCCGGTCACCGTGACTGCGCTGACCATGCCATTTACGTACTCTATTGCTAACGGCATCGCGTTTGGTTTCATCACCTGGACGCTGGCAAAACTGCTGACCGGTCGTGCGCGTGAACTGAATGCCGCGCTGATTGTGCTGTCTATTCTGTTCGTGATTAAACTGGGCTGGCTGAGCGCGTAATACGCATTCAGTTATCAGAAAGGCGCGGGCACGTTTGCCGCGCCTTTTTTGTTGGCCTGAGAAAATGCAGGAAATAAAACAGGTAATAAAAAAAGCAGCCGAAGCTGCTTTTGTTGTAAATCAGGAAGCAGTATCACGCTTCGCGATGTACCTGCAAGCCTGCCAGAGACTGGCTGACTGGCATCATTTCAATGCTGTTGATGTTGACGTGCGCAGGCAGGGTTGAAACCCAGAATACCGATTCCGCGATATCTACAGCGGTGAGCGGGTTGGTGTTGTCATAGGTCTTGCTGACTTTCTCATCGTCGCCTTTGAAACGCACGTTAGAGAATTCAGTTCCGCCGCACAGGCCCGGTTCGATGTTGGTGACGCGCACATGGGTGCCATGCAAATCGGAGCGCAGATTCAGGCTGAACTGACGGACAAACGCTTTAGTCGCGCCGTAGACGTTACCGCCAGCATAAGGCCAGTTACCTGCGGTAGAACCGATGTTGATCACATGACCGATATCACGCTCTACCATGCCCGGCAGAACTGCGCGGGTCATGTACACCAGACCTTTGGTATTGGTGTCGATCATCTTGTCCCAGTCTTCCAGCGACGCTTTATCGGCTTTTTCAAGACCCAGCGCCAGACCGGCGTTGTTGACCAGTACGTCGATGTTACGCCAGTCGGCAGGCAGGCTGTCGATAGCGTCCTGAATGGAAGCGCGGTTAGTCACGTCCAGTTCTACTGCGTAAAGTGCGTCTCCCAGCTCGGCTTTCAGATCATCCAGGCGCTCTTTGCGGCGACCGGTTGCAATCACTTTGTGGCCTTCTTTAACAAATCGACGTGCGATTTCTGCACCAAATCCGGCGGTAGCGCCGGTAACAAAAATAATCATCCCGGTATTCCTCTGTTTTAAGCAAGGTGCGCCTGAGGCGCACAAAAGAAACTCTGTAAGTATTAACACAAAAATAACGAGACCGGCATCATCAACCGGTCTCAGTGCGTATCATTTTGTTGCGGTTACTTCTTCAGATACGGCGCGATCAGCGATAAGTCCGCCGCAGAAAGGCGGTCGGGTGCGGTCTGCGCCTGATGCCAGTAAGGATACAACAAAGGCAACTGGCTGACTTTATTAAGTCTTTCAATTTCTTCGTTATTGAGGGTTAAGTCAGCGGCGAGCAGGTTGTCCTGTAACTGTGCGTCAGTACGTGCGCCGACAATGACAGAGGTGACTTGCGGACGGGCAATCAGCCACGCCAGCGCAATCTGCGCCGCAGACACACCGCGGGCTTCAGCGATTTCCACCAGCACATCGACCACATCGTACAGTGCGCTTTCATCGCGCACCGGCGGTTCGCCCCAGTCAGCCAGATGGCGTGTGCCTTCAGGTGCCGCCTGATTACGGCGATATTTACCGGAAAGCAGACCGCCCGCCAGCGGACTCCATACCAGTACGCCAAGTCCCTGATCTTGCGCCACCGGCAGCAGTTCATACTCAGCTTCACGCGCCTGCAGGGTGTAATGAATCTGCTGGCTGACGGGGCGGATATAATGATTCGCCTGCGCTACGCCCAGTGTTTTCATAATGTGCCAGGCGGAAAAGTTCGATACGCCGACGTAACGTACTTTGCCGCTGGAAACCAGATCGTCCAGCGCGCGCAGCGTCTCTTCCAGCGGCGTCAGGCCATCCCATTCATGCAACTGATACAAATCCAGATAATCGGTGTTAAGACGTTTCAGGCTGGCTTCACAGGCGCGCAGAATATGGTGGCGGGATGAGCCGCGATCGTTCGGGCCTTCGCCCATCGGGAAGCGGGCTTTACTGGCGACCAGCACGTCGAGGCGTTTGCTGCCCAGCGCCTTACCTAAAATCACCTCTGATTCACCGCCTGAATAGACATCCGCGGTATCGAACAGATTAACGCCGGCATCGAGGCACAATCCAATCTGGCGCTGGGCGGCACCGACGTCAGTTTGTCCGGTTTTGGCAAATTTGCCCTGACCACCAAACGTCATGGTGCCCAGGCTTAGAACTGAAACTTTCAGACCAGAATGGCCTAACAAACGGTATTCCATGGTATTTCTCCATTTTTCGGAAACGTGATTTCAGTCTGACTGCGCCTTTATTTTTCCGGCACAGCCGGTCGGGGTACAGGTTCTTTTTTACGCCTTATTTCATCGCCTGCGGTTTTATCGAGTGTCAGGCTGTCGAGCGTGCCCGCCAGCGAAAACAGACCAATGATGATAAAGGCAATGTGAAACGTGTCGATCTGCAATGTCTCGCTGGCCGGTAAGAAGTGTCCGGCAATACGCAGGGAAAGTGCGCCGATGGCAATTCCGAGGCCGGTAGAAAGCTGCTGAGCCGTATTAAACAGCGTATTCGCGCCGCTCATTTGCCCGGCCGGAACCTGCGAAAAAGCCAGTGTATTGAGCGCCGTGAATTGCATGGAGCGGGTCATGCCACTGGCGAATAACAGTAACAATGTCAGTGCGGTCGGGACCTGAGGCGTGAGCAACGCACAGGCAAAAATAGTCACTGAATTCAGCAGGCCGTTAACCAGCATAATCGACTTAAAGCGGAAACGATGCAAAATCGCCGAGGTAAAAGGCTTCATCGCGAGATTTCCGGCGAAGACCGACAGTACCAGCAAACCCGCATCAAAGGCGCTCATGCCGTAGGCCAGCTGAAACATCAGCGGCAGCAGGAAAGGCAGGGCGCCGATGGCCACGCGAAACAGCGATCCACCATAAATTGTGACGGCGTAACTTTTAATGTTCAGCGCCACCAGCGGTAACAGCGGATACGCGGCACGTTTCGAATGCCATATTGCCAGTGCGCCGGTCATCAGTGCCGCGCCGATCATGGCGAACGGTTTCCAGTCAATATTCCCCTCGTTGAATTTATCCAGCCCGAAGATCAGCCCGAGGCAGGCAATGCCGGTCAGTACGAAACCAGTAACATCAAAGGGCACGCCTTTTTCGCCCTGGATCTGCGGGATAAGTCTGCGCGCAAACAGCAATGCGACCACCCCCAGCGGAACATTGAGGATAAAAATCCAGTGCCAGGAAGCGTAAGTGGTAATGAAACCACCGAGCGGTGGCCCGAGGATTGGCGCCACCAGCCCAGGCCAGGTGATGGTGGCGATAGCGCGGATCAAATCCGATTTTTGCGTATTTTTCAGTACCACTAAACGCCCGACCGGCACCATCAGCGCACCTGAGAATCCCTGCAACATGCGCGCAGCCGTAAACGTGCCGAGACTGACGCTGGCGGAACATAGCACGGAGGCGAGAGTAAACAGAACAAGCGCCATCGAGAACACATTGCGCGTGCCGAAGCGGTTAGCAATCCAGCCGCTGGCAGGAATAAAAACGGTCAGCGTCAGAATATAGGCCGAAACGCCGATGTTCATATCCACCGGATGCACGCCGAAATCTTTCGCCATTTGCGGCAGCGCGGTGACAATCACCGTGGCATCGAGGTTTTCCATAAAGAAAGCCCCGGCGACCAGCAGCGGTAACGCAGAACCTGGCGGAAGTGAGAATTTTTTGTTTGAGAAGAAGCTCATAGAAGGTAAGCGCGCTAATGAATCAGGCAAGGTCTGAGCATAGCGCATCGCAGGATAGCGTCAATGATTTAGCGTCTCCCCCGGATAAGGGGGAGAACAAAGGAGTAAGACTCAGACTTCCGCCAGCCTTTCGCCCGTTGCCGCATCAAACAGATGGATCGCTTCGCTGTTGGCTTCCAGATACAACGGCTGGTCGGCGCTGACGCGGGCGCGTCCGGCGAACTGTACATGCAGCGGAAAACCGCTCCAGTCGATATGCAGCAAACTGCTTTCACCGGTGACTTCAAGCAAACGCAGTGTGGCTGCCGGTTGTACGCTGTGCTGCACCGGTCTGATATCGTGCGGTCGCAGGCCGAGGGTAACCGGCTGTCCTTCGGAATGCCGTGCCTGCAACGCCCATTTTTCCGGCAGTGCGAACCACAGCTGATTGCAGGTCACGCCCGGCTGCCCGTCGATATTCTGGAATACGCCATTGAGCAGGTTCATTGGCGGCGAGCCAATAAAACGCGCCACAAAAGTATTGACCGGTTTGTCATAAATCGACAGCGGGTCGCCTTGCTGTACGATAAAACCGTCTTTCATCACCACGATATTATCGGCCAGCGTCATCGCCTCTATCTGATCGTGCGTCACGTACACCGTAGTGGTGCGAAACTGCTGATGCAGGGATTTGATTTCTGCCCGCAACTCCATGCGTAACTGCGCATCGAGGTTGGAAAGAGGCTCATCGAACAGAAACACTTTCGGATTACGCACCAGCGCACGGCCCATCGCCACGCGCTGACGCTGACCGCCGGACAAATCTTTTGGCAGACGTTTCAGCAAATGATCAATCCCCAGCACTTTCGCGGCCTGTTGCACTTTGGCTTGCTGTTCAGCCTTAGGCACTTTTTTCACCTGCATGTGAAACGCCATGTTTTCAGCCACTGTCAGGTGCGGATAAAGCGCGTAACTCTGGAACACCATTGCAATATCACGATCCGCAGGGTCAAAATTATTGATCTGCTGTTTATCGAGCAGAATATCGCCGTCAGACAGTGACTCCAGCCCCGCCAGCAGGCGCAGCAACGTGGATTTTCCGCAGCCAGACGGGCCGACCAGTACGGTGAAACTGCCGTCAGGAATGGTCAGATCCAGCGGTTTGAGGACCTGCACTTTGCCATAATGTTTGGCGACTTTTACCAGTTCAACCAGAGCCATTTAGATTTTCTCCACAAGGCCAAAAAGCGATTGCCAGTCAGGATAACGGCGCGGGGAACTGCTGATCGCGCAACCGGCGACGCGCACACCCCATTGCAGCGCCGTGGCAGGCGGCAGGCCATAAATCAGCGCGGATAAAAATCCGGCGTTAAAACTGTCTCCGGCACCGATGGTATCGACCACATCGACCGGTTCAGCGTGCTGATGCAACGTCAGGTTTTTCGCCCATAAACGCGCACCCTCCGGCCCGCATTTCGCGACGCAAAAAGCATTCTCAGCCATCTGCGACAGTAACCCCAGCGCCGCAGGATCCAGCGTTTCAGCGTCCGCCAGCCCGAGTGTTTCGACTTCATTGAGCAGCAGCGCATCGCAGAATGGCAGCCAGTTTGCCGCCTGTTGACGTAACGCGTCGCTCCAGTCTTCCGGCGGCCAGCCACTGTCGACAACCACCTGATAACCCCGTTGTTTCAGCGCTGCCAGCAGTTGCGGATAGTCAGCATAAAGCGCGGTACACAGCCAGGTGCCGCACAGCAATACCCAGTCACCGGACCGGGCGGTTTGCGGGATTTGTGCCAGTACGTCCTGCATGGATAAACGGACGATATGCCCCTGATTGCTGAAAAACGTCCGCTCGTGATCCGGATGCGTCACGCCAAAGGTCAGCGAGGTTTCGCAATCGTACGTCGGCCAGAGCGGTGCGCTTTCCGGGAACATTGCCGCCAGCCATCCGCTGAACTGGTCATTGCCCTGATTCGCCACCAGTCGAAAGGGCGCTCCCAGCGCCGAGACCGCCAGCGCGCAGTTTCCCGCAGAACCGCCGGGGCGCAGTGTGCTGCTTTCGAGCATCGCTTCGGTGCCTTTTTTCGGCCATTCATGCAGCGTGCTCATGATCAAATCCACATTGATATTGCCCGCCACGTACAGCGTGGCGCGGGTGTCCGGTCGGGTAGTCATTGATGAGGTTTCCCTGATGTTCATAATCAGCCCTTGCTGCCGCCGGCGGTTAACCCGCTGACCAGCGTTTTTTGCAGCCAGAGTGCAATAAAGAGCGGCGGTATGGCCGCAAGAATGCCGACGGCGGCAATCAGCCCGTCATCGGTGGCGCGCCCGGCAGTGAAACCAGCGATGGTTACCGGCAGCGTCTGGGCGTTGATATTGCTGGTAAACAGCAATGCGTAGAAAAATTCATCCCACGCCAGCAGCCAGCCGAACATTGCCGAAGCACCCAGCGCCGGTTTTGCCAGCGGTAATGTGATGCGTAACAACACCTGCCAGTAACGGAGCCCGTCGAGGCGTGATGCCTGTTCGATATCCACCGGCAACGCATCAAACTGGTTTTTCAGCATCCAGGTCAGGAACGGCAAAATCATTGAGCAATACACCAGGATCAGCCCGATATGCGTGTTCAGCAGAGTCAGCTTTTCCAGGATGAAGTACAGCGGCAGCACGAAGGCCACCGGCGGCACCATGTAAATCGCCAGACTGCCAAACAGCCAACCGTCGCGACCGGGATAACGGGAAAAACTGTAGGCGGCAGGAATGGCCAGCAGCAGGGAAATCACCGTTGCGCCACAGGCGACCAGCAAACTGTTACCGAGCGCGTGCAAGAACAATGCACCGGGCTGACCGGCCTGCAAGGTCAGCAGGCTGGCGTAACGACTGTAATCCCAGTGACGCGGCAGCCATTCAAGCGGAATACGGGTCAGATCTTCCGCCGAGCTGACGCTCATCAGGAACATCCATAACAGCGGCGCAATAATCGACACCGCCAGCAACAGTGCGGCGAAATAGCGTAAAACGAGCCGGATTTTTTGTTTCATTCGGCGCTCCCTGAACGACGCTGGCGCAATAACATCACCATATAAATCAGAATAAGCAGGGCGCAGATCAGCGTCATGAGAATGGCGTAAGCCGCGCCGCTGCCTGCACGCAGATAGCTGAAAGATTCCTGATAGACAAAGAAACTGACGGTTTTTGTGCTGTCGAGCGGGCCGCCTCGTGTCATGACATAAATGATGTCGAAGATTTTAAACGCATCGATGGTGCGCAGGATAAGCGCCACGGCCAGCGGGGCGGCAATCGCCGGTAAGGTGATTTTACGGAAACGACGGAAAGCTGATGCGCCGTCCAGTCGCGCGGCCTCGAACAAATCTTCCGGAATAGTTTGCAGCGCCGCCAGCACCAGCAGGGTAATCAGCGGATAGTTCTTCCAGATATCAGCGAACATCACGGCATTAATGGCGGAAGACGGGTCACCCAGCCAGCTGCGGTAAGTATCAATCAGCCCGAGCTGGGAAAGCAGGGCGTTGATGCTGCCGTAATCCGGATTGAAATTCAGCCGCCACATCGTCGCGTTGACGATAGTTGGCAGAGCCCATGGCAAAATTACCAGCACGCGCAGGGCGCTGCGTCCCCAAAACTGCTGGTTCAGCAACAGTGCCACCAGAACGCCGATAATGCCTTCGATAATCACAGAAACCACGGTGAAATAGAGTGTGCGCCAGAGTGCAGCGCGAAAATCAGGATCCGTCAGGGCATAGATAAAATTATCGCTGCCCACCCAGTTGGGCGCAGAACCGTCACCAATCAGGCCTGCATCGGTAAAACTGAGCCACAGCGTGCGGGCCAGCGGCCAGGCAGTCAGCAGAAACATCATCAACAACATGGGTGCCAGAAGCAGCCAGGCCTGACGGCGCTCGCGTTGCGGTAAAGTCAACATAATGAATTTCCGTGGTGTTGGTGCGCCCGTCAGGCCGGAACCTTCAGGGCGTTGTGTTGGCTTTTAAAAACTCAACGTAAACGGTCAGCGGCGGTTGTTGCGGCTTCCATACCGTCTTTTGCCGGGGTTTTACCCTGCAATACCGCCTGAATGTTTTGCTGCAAAATGTTCGACAGACGTGAGTAATCCGCCGTCACAGGGCGCGACAACATCACGTTCAGCGAGGTTTTCGCCGCAGCGATCAACTGCTCCTGATCTTTCTGTACTGCCGGATCTTCATAAGAAGATTTCCAGATTGGCAGGCTAAGTTTGGCGTATTTGTTTTGTACCGGTTGCGAGGTCATGTAGCTGATGTATTCCCACGCCTGATCCGGATGCGCGCTGGCTTTGGCGATGCCCAGACCCATCGAACCGTTAACGCCTGAAGCGCCACCTGCGGCTTCACCCGGCGCCGGGATCACGCCGACGTCACCCGCGACTTTGCTCTGTTTCGGGTCGTTGGCCATGTTGTACATGTACGTCCAGTTCAGTGCGAAAGCGGCGTCGCCGTTGGAGAATGACTTACGCACATCTTCTTCCAGATACTCGCGGGAGTTCGGGTTGGTCAGCCCTTTATCCAGTGTTTCTTTCATATAATTGATGGCTTTCATCGCGCCGGAATTGGTGAAATTCAGTTTGCCGTCTTTATAGAAATCGCCCTTAAACGCGGAAACCAGCGTGGTGTAGTCGCACAGCAGCGCTTCGGACTGTGACCAGCTCCAGACCAGCGGATATTTCACGATGCCTTTTTCTTTGAGGATCTCAGACTGCTTCTCAACGTCAGCCCAGGTGGCAGGCGGAGTGGTGATCCCGGCTTTAGCCAGCATGGCTTTGTTGTAATACAGATATTTGGTGTCGAGGATCCACGGCATTCCCCAGCGTTTGTCTTTGTAGGTCACGGTAGAAATCGCGCCGTCAAAAATCTTGTTGCTTTCGTCCGCAGGAATACGCGCCGTCACGTCCTGCAACAGGCCGTATTTGTTGAATTCAGCAGGCCAGATGGCATCGAATAACACCACGTCGTAGCCTTTGTCTCCGGCACCGCGTGCGGCAACGATTTTGTCATGCAGCGCTTCGTAAGGCACAAATTCGAGATTCACTTTGATATCCGGATGCTGCTTAGTGAAATCTGCGGTCATGGCACGGATATCCGCTTCGCTGTACGCCGCCTGCGTCATAAACAGGGCACTGAGCGTGGTGTCCGCCAGCGCATTGACGGAATATCCCAGGGTGAGAGCAGAGAGGGCACACAGGGTGGCCGCAGGGGAAAGTCGTAGGCTCATCGTCATTCTCCGAAACAGGGTTAAGTTTATTAAATCAATTTGATTGCTTTAATCGGCTAAAAAAAATGGGATACCACTGAGGTAACCCTGCGTCCCTGCCGGATTGTGCTACTGGATCTGAAGGTGAATCTTAAAAACATTGGAAAGCGAATAGTGACTGGCGATTATTATTAACATAGCAATAACATTCAAAGCTGTGATGGCACCGTCATATTCATATTCTGTTATTTATAAAATCAATTTGATTGCTGTAATCAGTGACAGCATACTGCCCGCAGGTCTCCTGTGGGGTACAAGCCGTGATAACAACTTCTGGCACTAATCTTGAGCACGCCCGTGCTCACAATCGTCGGGTGGTGATTGAAGCCATTCGCCTTAACGGTGAACTCACCCGTGCCGAAATTGCCCGGCTGACGTCACTGACTCCGCAAACCGTTTCTAACATCGCTACCGAACTCGAGCAGGCGGGGATTTTGTCTTCCCACCTGCCGCGCCGTGCGGGAGGGCGTGGTCAACCAGCAACGCCACTGACACTCAATCCTGACAGCGCCTATTCTATCGGCATCCATCTTGATCATCAGTCGCTGCTGATTGTGCTGGTGGATCTGACGGGAACCGTCCGCTTTCGCAAACTGATCCATGTACAGAAACCTCAGCCAGAGCCCACGCTGGCTCTTATCGATCAGGTTCTGCAAGAAATGCGCCAACAGGTGAAAATTGACTGGCGAAAAATCCTGGGTATGGGTGTGGTGATGCCGGGGCCGTTTGGCGTGGAAGGGATTTCGTCACAGGGGCCGACCACACTGCACGGCTGGGATCACATTGATATTGAAGCCCGTTTAAGCGCCGCGACCGGCTGGCCGGTGACGCTAGAAAACGATGCCACCGTCGCCGCCATTGGTGAGCGTTTTCACGGTGTGGCTAAGCAGTTATCGTCGTTTGTGTATCTGTATATAGGCACCGGACTTGGCGCAGGTATCTTCACCGACGGGCGGATTTACACCGGTCATGCACACAATGCGGGCGAGGTCGGCCACATTGTGGTGCAACCGGGCGGTCGGGAATGCTATTGCGGCAACAAAGGTTGCCTGGAGCGCTATGTTTCTTTGCAGGCCGCGTACGAAGCCTGCGGTCTGGATCCGTTGTCTGCGATGCCGGAAGACCTGCTTACCGTGGACGAAAAGCTGTTTGAACAATGGCTGGATACCGCTGTCGAACCGGCGTTGCAGGCCATCAATATTATGGAATGCGTGTTCGATGCGCAGAGCGTGGTTATCGGCGGAACGATGCCTAAGACTCTGGTGGAGAAGCTGATCCGGCGTCTGACGCCACTCTACAGTTCGGTCCGCAGCCGCTACGCACAAAGTGCCCGCATCCGTCTCGGCATGTCCGGCAGTGACACGGCAGCATTGGGTGCGGCGGCACTGCCGATCTTCGACGAATTCAATCCGCAATATGAGGTGTTACTGAAGTAGAGTTTCCTCCGGCTCTAAAAAACATCCACACGGTCTGACCAATCGGTCAGATTTGGCATACGCTTTGCACATGTTCTGTTATCAATCATGAACGTGAATGTTGCAGAGAAGGTAAATGCCATGAGTCAGATCATCACCCGCGCTGTACGCGGCAATTTCTTCGATATCCGCGAGCCGGTGTTGCGGCCGGAAGATTTTGAAGCGCAGGTGCGCTATATCGAAGACGGCCTGATGTTGCTCAGCGGCGGTCACATCGTCTGGCTGGGCAGCTGGCAGGAGGGTGAAGGCAGGCTGGCGCTGGCACAAAAAACCGCAGGCCTGGAAATCGATGATTATCGCGACAAACTGATCGTGCCAGGTTTTGTCGATACGCATATCCACTATCCGCAAACTGAAATGATCGGCGCTTACGGCGAGCAACTGCTCGAGTGGCTGACCCGATATACCTTCCCGACCGAACAGCAATATCACTGCGCGGATTATTCAAAGCGCATGTCGAAATTCTTCCTCGATCAGCTGTTACTCAACGGCACCACCACGGCGCTGGTGTTTGGCACCGTGCATCCGCAGTCGGTCGACGCACTGTTTAAAGAGGCATCCGACATCAATATGCGCCTGGTGGCGGGCAAGGTGATGATGGACAAAAACGCCCCCGATGCCTTGCTGGAAACCCCTGAAGAAAGCGAGCGTGATACGCGCGAATTGATTGCGCGCTGGCACAACCGTCAGCGCCTGAGCTACGCGCTGACGCCGCGTTTTGCGCCGACATCTTCGCCGGAGCTGTTGCAAAAAGTTCGACTGCTGAAACAAGAATTCCCCGATGTCTACATGCATACCCATCTGAGCGAAAACGTTGCCGAGCTGTCGTGGGTGAAAGAGATGCACCCGGAACATCAGCATTATCTCGACGTTTATCATCAGTACGGTCTGACCGGCGAACGCTGTGTGTTTGCGCACTGCCTGCATCTGGATGACAGCGAATGGGATTGCCTGCACGACACCGATTCGACCATTGCTTTTTGTCCAACGTCCAACCTGTTTCTGGGCAGCGGCCTGTTTAATTTGCAGAAATCCTGGCAGAAGCAGGTGCGCGTCGGGATGGGCACAGACGTCGGTGCGGGCACCACATTCAATATGCTGGAAACACTGTCGGAAGCTTATAAAGTCGGACAACTTCAGCGCTATCGTTTATCCGCCTTTGAAGCGTTCTATCACGCCACACTCGGCGGCGCACGGGCGCTGCATCTTGACGACAAGGTTGGCAATTTCAACGCTGGTAAAGAGGCCGATTTCGTGGTGCTCGAACCGGGTGTCAGTGCATTACAAAAATTGCGCGCCTCCAACAGCAAAACGCTGGCCGAAAAGCTGTTTGTGCTGATGACGCTGGGTGACGACCGCAATGTTTACTGCACGTATGTCGATGGCGAACAGGTCTATACGCGGGATGCTTTGCAGGGGGAATGTTGCGCATGATGAACAATGAAACCGGTGGCAAAGTCCGCGTTGCACGCGAGCGCACGCTGGAAAATATCCACGCTGCCGCGATTGCAGAATTCAGTGAAAAGGGCTTTCAGGGCGCGACGACCCAGGCCATTGCCCGGCGTGCGGGGATCAAAAAAGCCCAGCTGCACTATTACATCGCCGGGAAAGAAGAGTTGTACGAAGAACTCTTGCAGAAAGTACTGAAAGTCTGGGGCGACATCATTCAGTTTGACCCGTCGCTCAGCGAACCGGAAGCGGTGCTGAGTCGCTATATCCGTAACAAACTCAATTTCAGTTTTGACCAGCCCGAACTGTCGCGCATTTTCACCAGCGAAGTGCTCGGAGGCGGTCATTATCTTCACAAATACTGGCCGCAGGCCACGCAGAATATCACCGGCAAAGAGAACCTGATCCATCAGTGGATTGAGCAGGGCAAAATCCGCGCGCTGGATGCCCGTCTTTTCATCATGCATATCTGGGCGGTGACGCAGTATTACGCCGATTTTGCGGTTCAGGTGAAGCATATGTACGGCAATTTTGAAGGCAATGAACAGGCGCGTGAGCACATTATCGATGAAGTGACGACACTGATTCTGAACGGCTGTAAGACAGGAGACTGCGCATGATCCAATTTCTGATGAACGGCAGGATCCACACGGAAAATCTGCCCGCTGACACGACGGTATTACAATATCTGCGCCGCGATGCAGGGCGTTGTGGTACTAAAGAAGGGTGTGCTTCCGGTGATTGCGGCGCCTGTACGGTGGTGCTGGCTGAACCGCAAGGTGATGCGTTGTCCTACCGGACCGTCAATGCCTGTCTGACATTTATGCCCGCGGTGCATGGTAAACAACTGATCACCGTGGAAGATCTCAAACACCGTGGCGAACTGCATCACGTGCAGCAGGCGATGGTGGATAACCATGCCTCACAGTGCGGTTTCTGCACTCCGGGGTTTGTGATGTCCCTGTTTGCGCTGGAAAAACAGCAGCAAACTTTCAGCGTCGCACAGACTCAGCACGCACTTTCCGGCAATCTTTGTCGCTGTACCGGTTACCGGCCGATCATGGATGCGGCGAAAGCCATTTGCGACGCGCCGCAACCGGATCAGTTTGATGCCGATTCCGGGCTGACGCTGGAGAAACTCCGTGCGATTTCAGCCAGCGGAGAACCGGTCAGTATTGATGAACTGGCCGACCGTTATCTTGCTCAACCTGATGCCCGACTGGTGGCCGGGGGGACGGATCTGGCGCTTGAAGTCACTCAACGCTATCAGCGTCTGCCTGAACTGATTTCGCTGAGCCATATTCCCGGACTCAAAGTTATTACGCTGACCGGTCAGGCTATTTACATTGGTGCGGCGGCACCGCTGAGCGACTGTATGCCGGTCTTACACGATGAATTCCCGGAATTCGGCGAGTTGCTGGAACGCTTTGCCTCACAGCAAATCCGTAATCAGGGCACCTTTGGCGGCAATATTGCCAACGGTTCGCCCATTGGAGACGGCGGACCGGTGCTGCTGGCGCTGGGTGCTTCGTTGTTACTGCGGCGGGGCGCGGAACAACGCGAATTGCCGCTGGATAAGTTCTTCCTCGGTTATCGCAAAACGGCGTTACAGCCCGGCGAATTTATCGAACAAATACGCATCCCGCGCAGCACTTCGGCGCGCGCCAGTTGCGGATTTATAAAGTGTCGAAACGGCTGGAGGATGATATTTCCGCCGTCTGTGCGGCTCTGCACATCGAAGTGCAAAACGGCGTGGTGATACATGCCCGGGTGGCGTTCGGCGGCATGGCGGAAGTGGCGAAGCGCGCTATTTCCTGCGAGGCACAACTGCTCGGTCAACCCTGGCAGACGATGACTATCGAGCGAGCCTGTCAGGCGCTGGAACTGGATTTCACGCCTGTCAGCGATTTCCGTGCCAGTCGCGAATACCGTATGCAGGTGGCGAAAAACCTGCTGCGCCGCTGTCATATCGAAATGACTTCTCCTGAAACCCTGATGCGGGTAACTCACTATGTCTGAATCTAAACCGGCTCTTTCGCAACAGGAAATGGAGACGCTGTTCCGGGCAGGATTGCAGAGCGGCGTCGGCAAAAGCCAGAAGCATGAAAGCGCGGATAAACACGTCAGCGGCGAAGCAGTGTATGTCGACGACCGGCTGGAATTCCCCAATCAGCTGCATCTGGTGCCGCTGCTCAGCCCGCATGCGCACGCCGACATTTTGCATATCGATACCGAACCTTGTTACGCCGTGCCCGGTGTGGTGCGGGTAATGACTGCCGAAGATGTACCAGGGGATCCGGACATTGCGCCGCTCACTTTTGGTGATCCGCTGATGGCGCAGGGAATCGTGCACTATGTCGGCCAGATTGTGCTGGTGGTGGCAGCAACCTCAATGGAGGCCGCCCGTGCCGCGGTCGTGCGGGCGAAAGTGGAATATCAGCCGCGTGACGCCGTACTGACCGTGAAACAGGCGCTGGCGCTGGAACATTACGTGGAAGAGCCGCATCAGCATAAACGCGGGGACGCTGAAATGGCGCTGGCCTGTGCGCCGCACCGTTTGCAGGGTGAACTGGAAATAGGCGGCCAGGAACATTTTTATCTCGAAACGCAGATTGCCTCGGTGATGCCCGGTGAAGACGGTGCGATGCTGGTGTACAGCTCGACACAACATCCGACCGAAGTGCAAAAGCTGGTGGCCTCGGTGCTGGATTTGCCGATGCACAAAGTGGTGGTTGATATGCGTCGCATGGGCGGCGGTTTTGGTGGCAAAGAGACGCAGGCGGCGGGGACGGCGTGCCTTGCGGCGCTGGCGGCGCATCTGACCGGACGTCCGGCGAAAATGCGTCTGGCGCGTCAGGATGACATGCTGATCACCGGTAAACGTCATCCGTTCCACGTCAGTTATGACGTCGGGTTTACTGATGAGGGCGTCATTCACGGCATCGACATTAAACTGGCGGCTAACTGCGGTTATTCGCTGGATCTCTCTGGTTCTATTGTCGATCGTGCGATGTTTCATTCTGATAACGCCTATTACCTCGGCGATGCGCTGATCACCGGTTATCGCTGCAAAACTAATATGGCGTCGAATACCGCTTATCGCGGATTTGGCGGGCCGCAGGGTATTGTGGCGATTGAGCACATTGTCGATCACATCGCCCGTGAACTGGGGCTGGATCCGCTGACCGTGCGTAAAAATAATTACTATGGTCAGGAAAGCCGCAACGTTACGCATTATCACCAGCCGGTCGGGCAAAACTTGTTGCAGGAGATGACGGCGCAACTGGAAGAGAGTGCAGACTATACAGCGAGACGTGACGCTGTCACAGAATTTAACCGCCACAACCGTTATCTGAAAAAAGGTCTGGCGCTGACACCGGTAAAATTCGGCATTTCATTTACCGCCAGTTTCCTCAATCAGGCTGGCGCGCTGGTACTGGTGTATACCGACGGCAGTATTCAGCTCAACCACGGCGGCACCGAAATGGGACAGGGGCTGAACACTAAAGTTGCGCAGGTGGTAGCCGAAGTATTTCAGGTCGATATCAGCCGCATTCAGATCACCGCCACTGATACCGGAAAAGTGCCGAATACGTCGCCAACCGCCGCGTCATCCGGCGCTGACCTGAATGGTAAGGCCGCGCAGAATGCGGCGGAAATTATCAAAGGGCGCATGGTTGAGATGCTGATGCGTGTTTATGATGCGCAGGAAACGGACATCACTTTCAGTAACGGCCAGGTGCGGGTTAACGATCAGTATTTCAGTTTTGAACAGGTGGCCACCCAGTGCTGGCTGAATCAGGTGCCACTGTCCAGTACCGGGTATTACAAAACGCCGAAGATTTTCTACGACCGCAGCAAAGCCGCCGGACATCCTTTCTATTACTTCTCCTACGGCGCAGCCTGCGCGGAAGTGCTGGTCGATACGCTGACCGGAGAATACAAACTGCTCAGAGCGGATATCCTGCATGATGTCGGCGATTCGCTCAATCCGGCGATTGATATCGGTCAGGTGGAAGGCGGGTTTGTGCAGGGCATGGGCTGGCTGACGACGGAAGAACTGGTGTGGAACGACAAAGGGCGGTTAATGACCAGTGGTCCGGCAGCCTACAAAATTCCGGCCATCGGCGATATCCCGCAAGACCTGCGCGTGAAACTGGTGGAGAACCGCAAGAACCCGGAAGACACGGTTTTCCATTCCAAAGCCGTCGGTGAACCGCCGTTTATGCTCGGGATTTCGGTCTGGTGTGCAATTAAAGACGCCGTTGCCAGTCTTGCTGATTACCGCGTGCATCCGCATATCGATGCGCCCGCCACGCCAGAAAGAGTGCTTAACGGTGTGAATCAGTTACATTTTTCAGGTGACGTTGTCACTTGTGATTCTGCCGAACGCGTCAACGTTACCGGCTAACGGAGGTTCTCATGCGTACTGATGACTGGATAACCCGTCTGCACGATCTGCAACGGCGCGGCGAGCCGTGTGTGGTAGCGACGCTGGTCGAGAATCAGGGCTCCACGCCACGTGACGCGGGCAGTAAAATGTTGATCACCGCTGACCAGATATTTTATACGCTTGGCGGCGGTAATCTGGAATTTCAGGTGACCAGCATCGCCCGTGAAATGCTTGCATCTGGAGCGAAAACCTCCCGTTTCGAACGTTTTTCCTTAGGAGCCCGGCTCGGGCAATGTTGCGGCGGCATGGCGTCGGTGTTGCTCGAACCGCTCGGCCAACCGCACCCGCATGTGGTGGTCTATGGCGCGGGGCATGTCGGACGGGCGCTGGTGAATATTCTCAGCACGTTGCCGTGCCGTATTACCTGGGTAGATGCCCGTGCCAGTGAATTTCCCGTGGTAGTGGATCCACAAATTACCTGCATCGTCGATGAAGAACCTGAAGGTACCGTGGCGCAGATGCCCGCCGGCAGTTATTTCATGGTGCTGACGCACGATCATCAGCTGGATTTCGCCCTGAGCGAGGGGATCCTCAAACGTGGAGATTTCCGCTATTTCGGACTGATTGGCTCGGAGACTAAGCGTAAACGCTTTGACTACCGGTTATCGGGGAAAGGGATTTCGGAGGAGCAGCTGGCAAGAATGCGCTGCCCGGTCGGGCTGCCTGATGTACGCGGCAAACTCCCCGCCGAAATCGCCGTAGCCATTGCCGGAGAGTTTATTGCCGCGTATGGCGCGCACAGTCAGGTGGTCAGCTGAGTTTTTTGAACTCGAAGGTGCCACCGAGTGCGACGGCGTAACGGCTGATGGTGGTCAGAGTTGGGGACGCGACACCGTTTTCCAGGCGACTAATATTTTGCTTTTTAAGCCCGGTGCGGCGTGCAATGTCTTGCTGTGTCAGGGACTCTGCAATTCGCATGGCTTTGAGATCTGCGACCATTTTTTTATGCATTTTGTGTGCGGCGTAAGCGGCGACAAACTCGGGATTCTTCATCGCTTCCGCTTTCACCACGCTAAAGGGGATCAGTTCATAGTCATCATCATCGTCAATCATGCTTCATTCCTTATGACCGTTTTCATACGTTTTATAGCCAGCTCTAAATCATGGGGAGGCGTCTTATCCGTCTTTTTATGAAGTATATGGACGACATAAATACGGCGACCCTTCATAAAAAAGTAAAACGCTCTGCCCAGACCATCCCGGCTGGTAACCCGAATCTCTCGTAATCCTTTTCCAACATATCTTACTAAGGGTTCTTGCAGATCAGCTCCGTAGTTCTCAAGATCTTCCAGTGCATCAACGACAGCGGCATAAAGTGTCATAGGCAATTTCAGAAGTGTTTTCTGAGCACTGGGCAACAGGGTTACGTCGTACACAATCGCTTTCCTTGCGGTGGAGTATGATTACTCTTTGTTCAAATAGGAAGTAATCATTTATGATTCTTTTCAAACCGGAAGCTGTCTCGTATTTCTGCCTGCTTCCGCCGTTTCGTGTGATCACGAACAAGCATTCTGTCCCTCTTTTTCACCGTGATCAGATGGACGGTGTTTTCCTCCGCGATGTCTCGCAAAAAATAACTCACTGAAACATCAGTCAAACCAAACCTTCGCCACCGGTTCATAAAACAGTCACAAAACCGCAGTAATTTGTTCCTCATCGAACAGGCCATTGCCGCACTGAGGAAACCTCCGACGCATGTCTGCTATCCAGATCTCCCACCTGAGCAAATCCTTCACCACCCAGCCGGTGTTAAATGATGTTTCGTTGAATATCCGGCACGGCGAGTTCGTGGCTGTGCTCGGGCCTTCCGGCTGCGGAAAAACGACTTTACTGCGCACTATTGCCGGTTTTGAGCCGGTCAGCAGCGGTACGATCACCGTGGGAGATCGTCTGTTTTCATCATCTGACTTTCATGTGGCGCCGGAGAAACGAGACCTGGGCATCGTGTTTCAGAATTACGCGTTATGGCCTCACATGTCTGTTGAGGAGAACGTGGCGTACAGCCTGAAAGTGGCGGGAATGGATCGTAATGAACGCCGCACCAGAACGCAGGATGCGCTGGCGCTGGTCGGTTTAGGTGATTATGCGACGCGTCGTCCTGCGGATCTGTCCGGTGGTCAGCGGCAGCGTGTGGCACTCGCGCGTTGCCTGGTGACACGCCCCGGTGTGGTGCTGCTGGATGAGCCGCTGGCGAATCTCGATGTGCATTTGCGTGCAGCGATGGAGGAGGAGTTCAGCCGTTTTCATCAGCATACCGGCGCGACGTTGCTGTATATCACGCACGATCAGCAGGAAGCGATGGCGATTGCTGACCGCGTTGTGGTGATGAATGAAGGTAAGGTCATGCAGTTCGCGACACCGCAAACGTTATACCGGGAACCGGCTAACGCCATGGTTGCGTCCTTTATCGACGATGGTCGCGTTATTCCGGCACAAAACATCCTGCCAGCAGAAAGCGGCAGTGCTCTGGCTGAGATTCTGGGGAGGCAAGTCCGCTTGCGGGCATCACCTGACCAGACTCCGGTTGTCAGCGCACAAGTTTGTGTTCACGCCGATGATTTACGCTTTGCTCAGGCCGGTGAACAGGGTATCGCTGCCCGTATCACCCGGGTGATTTATCGCGGGGGATATCATCAGTATGACGTTGAACCCTTAAGCACCCCCGAACTTCGGCTTTCACTGCATTCATCTGCCGGCAGACGTTGGTGTATTGGTGACAATGTCACTTTTGTCATCACTGACGGCTGGATCATTCCTCAGTAATTTTCATTTCTTAAGGACAGGGCTACGAACATGTTTAATAAAATAAAACTTACGTCTTCCGCTTTGACTTTGGCAGTGGCGCTGTCAGCTCCGGCATACGCCGCAGATGCTGCTTCAGGCAAACTGGTGGTTTATACCTCGCAGGCACCTGAAATCGCGCAACAGACCATCGATGCCTTTAAGGCGGCATATCCGAATGTACAGGTGGAATGGACGCGTAATGGCACCACGCAGTTAATGAATGTGTTGCAGACGGAAATGATGGCCGGTGATGTGAAAGCTGATGTGTTGCTGGTCGCGGATTCCATCAATCTGGGTGCGCTGAAAAAAGACGGCAAGCTGATGGCTTATGCTGATGCACCGGTGGGGAATATCAGCCCGAATTTCTATGACAAAGATAAAACATGGTTTGGCACCAAAATCATTGCCACGGTGATTGCCTATAACACTAAAAATGCCAAACCCACAGACAGCTGGATGGCGCTGACCGATCCACAAAACAAAGGTCAGGTGGCAGTGCCAAGTCCTCTGTATTCCGGCGCGGCGTTATATCATCTGCATACGGCGATTAATACGCCTGACATTGGCTGGGCGTTCTATCAGAAACTGGCGGCAAACGGTATTACACCGGAAGGGGGTAATGGTCCAGCGCTGAAGGCGGTCGCCAGCGGAATGGCGAAATACGGTGTGATCACGGACGCCGATATTATCCGTGCCAAAAAACAGGGCTCACCGATAGATCTGGTTTATCCGAAAGAAGGGGCTTCTTTCGTGACGGAACCGGTCGCGATATTCTCCGGAGCGCATAACGTACCGGCAGCAAAAGCGTTTGTCGATTTCATGCTGTCGCCAAAGGGTCAGCAACTCGTGGCGAAGCAGGGCAACCGTCCGATTGATGCCGGCGTTGCGGCGCCCGAAGGATTTGCTCCGATGGATTCAATCAAACTGCTGACCCTCGATTCAGATAAAGCCGTCGCAGACGACAAAGAAGTCCGCGCAAAATTCACTGAAATCTTTGGTGGCTGACAGCACAAAGGGCAGATAAATGAGCGTGATGAGTGAAATCCAGCGCCGGGTAACCCCTTCGCGTCGTGGGTGGCCGGGCAGTGAGAAAGTGGTACTCTGGGGACTGACGCTGTTGATAGGCATATTATCGATAGCGCCTCTCTCACGGCTGGTATGGGCGGCAATTGCCCCCGATGGCGTGCCGGACATCACACGATTTATGCATCTGCTGGGTACCCGCAAAGTGGTGTCCGCCACGGTGAATACGCTGACGATTGCCATTATCTCAACACTTCTGGCGATGTTGCTGGGTACGGTGGCGGCGCTGCTGATTGCGCTGACCAATCTGCGCGGTAAGCAGGCATGGGTATTTACCTTTATTCTGCCACTGATGATCCCGCCGCAGGTTACGGCACTGGCGTGGGTGCAGGCGCTTTCACCGTCGAGCCCGGTTTTGCAATTCCTGGGACTCAGTTTACCCGCCGGTTCACCTTCACCGTTGTATTCGCTGACCGGCATTATTGTTTTGCTGGGGCTGCATAACGCGCCGCTGGTGTTTCTGATGGTGCGTGCAGGATTACGCAGGCTTCCGGCTGAACTGGTGGAAGCAGCACGCAGCGGCGGAGCTAAACCCTGGCGGGTGCTGTTTACAGTGATTTTGCCGCTGGTACGTCCGGCTATTTTTGCGGGTGCGGCACTCTCTTTTGTCACCTCCGCGGGCAATTTTGGTATTCAGGCGATGCTCGGTATTCCGGGCCGGATCCCGACGCTTATCACGCTGGTTTATCAACAGCTCAACAGCGTGGGCGCATCGGCTCTGGCGGATATGGCCGTGCTTTCATTGCTGATTGCAGCGATTACGCTGGCCGGACTGATGTTCAGCCGCTGGCTGGGCGGCCGACAGGATGTGCGGGTCACCGGTACGCCGCGGGCGTTGCATCAGACACTCGGTCGCTGGCGTTTGCCGGTTGAGGTTGCCGTGTGGGGTTGGATGGTGCTGACGCTCATACTGCCAATGTCCGCGCTGCTGACCACCTCGCTGACAACAGGCTTTGGTCAGACGCTGAAGATACAAAGCCTGACGCTGAGCAATTATGCTAATGCGTTGTTTGGCTATCCGGCTATACGACACGCATTTATCACGAGTCTGGGGCTGACCGTGATGACCGCGCTGATACTGACCCTAGTTTCGCTGTTTCTGGCCTATTTTCTCAGCTGGCAACGTACGCGTCTTGTGCGGATTTTGCAGCTATCCACGGAACTGGCGTACGCATTGCCGGGGATTGTCACGGGCATTGCGGCGATCCTGTTTTTCCTCAGGCCATTGCCGCTGCTGCACATCAGCCTTTACGGCACCGTCTGGATCATTCTGGCGGCATATCTTTCGAATTTCATGGCGCTGGTGCTGCGTCCGACACTGGCCGGATTCGCCCAGATCGAACGCTCGCTGGATGAAGCCGCGCAAATCTTTGGTGCGGGATTCCTGCAAAGAATGCGCGATATTCTGATGCCGCTGGCCGCGCCTTCGGCGATGGCCGGAACTATTCTGGTCTTCCTGACCGCACTCAATGAAATTCAGGTGTCGATTTTGCTGGTGACGTCCGGCACTCAAACCCTCGGGCCGATGATTGTCTTTCTGGATGAAGGCGGTTCATCAACCCTGGCCGCTGCGGTGGGATGTCTGATGATTGTCGTCGTGCTGGGATTTATGCTGCTGGCCTCGCTGTTCGCGCGTCGCCTTCCTGAAGGCGTCTTGCCTTGGCGGATATGAATGAAAAAGCCTGCTGCATAAACTCGCATCAGGCTTTTTTTTTAACAGTTATCGTTTTAGATAGCGGTTTACAGCGTTTTAAGCGGCTCGCTACGTTTCCAGAAAGCAATGGCAGAACCCAGGCACAACAGGTAACCCATCATTTCGGTGCCTTCTTCGACAATATTTTTCACTTCACGGACATAGTCGCCCTGCATCACGGCTTTCCAGATAAGGTTCATTCCGAAGACACGGGAAAAGACCAGGATCAGCACCAGACCGCAAACCATATAATGGCAGGCCGGATGGGCCAGAAAAGCGGACAATCCGCGCAGGCTGGTTTTCGGGGTGATACATGCCCAGACAATACAATAGACCGCGATAAGGCTGGCAAAATAGACCCAAGAACCATAGTGGATCTGATCAAATAAGGCGTCGAGTTCGCGGATAAGCATACAGAAGAAGAACCCGCCAATCAGCATCATGCCGCCGCGTAATGCCGGATGTTTTTTGGCCTGCAGGAAAAACAGTGCGCTGATGGCCAGCAGTGTCAGTTCCTGCAGGATTTCAGTGGCGGAAATTTCCTGCACACCGTCTTTGAATACTGCCACATCCAGCCAGATGACCAATGCAGTGAAGACGGCTCCCAGTGCTAATACGATAAAATTGAGTAAATGTTTCAAAAGTGTGTGTTTCATTATTATCCTGTTTTCAATACGTTGGCGCGCTTACTTTACATGTTCTGAACATTTATCTGCATAGCGTGAGGTACAGCAAGGATACGGAAGGTCATCGCGGGGATATTGGGAATGTGTGCTGGAATGATAATTACTATGAATGTTAAGTGCTATTTTATAGGATTTTTTGCATGATTTGGGACTGCACGTCATTTACTAATGACGAAAGCAAAGGGTTGATGTTAGCGTGCAGGGAAACTGCCAGATAGAGGCCATTTAGTATTCCATGAGTAATCCAACTACAACCGCCAAGCAGCTGGAAGTTCAGCGCATTGTCGACGTTTTATCAAAAGCCATTGCCCAGCAACGCCTGCGTCCCGGAACACGTCTGGTTGAATCTCAACTCGTTGAGGCACTCAGCGCTAACCGCAATCATGTTCAGGTGGCGTTACAACGTCTGGCTTTACAGCGTATTGTTACCATCGAACCTAACCGTGGCGCGATGGTGGCTCAGCCCACAGCGAAAGAGGCGCGCGAAGTCTTCATTGCCCGCCGTGCTATTGAACGCGCCATTGTGGAATGCATCGGACCAGATGTTATTCGTCGTCATCGTCAGCGGATCACTGCCCATTTGCGCGGTGAGCGAGAAGCGGTATCGTCTGAAGACCGCCGTGCCGTCGTGCGGGAATTAAGTGAGTTCCATCTGATACTGGGCGAAATTTCAGGTAACGACGTGCTCAGTGAAATTCTGTCGAATCTGATGGTGCGCAGCTCCCTGATTGTCGCGCTGTATCAGCGTAATGAAGTTCCTTCATGCCAGTGTGATGAGCATCAGGCGATCATTGATGCGCTGGAAGCCGGTGACAATACCCAGGCGGCAGAAATCATGCAGGAACATCTCGACGATCTGGAAGGGGTGTTGGATCTGGACGATGAGGCCGCCGGGGAAGTGAATTTGCGTCAGGCGTTATCGGATTTATAACGCCGTAAAGGCAGAGTGCCCGCCAGTGCAATCGCTGACGGGCAAGAAAAGATTATGATGATTGCAAATCGCGCAGTTGCGCACGGTCATTGTAGAAACGTTTATAAGACAGATAACCGGCAATAATTGTCGATAAACTGGCGGTCGCCAGCAGCATAAACGTCACCATAATCTGATACTTGATCGCTTTCACCGGATCGATACCGGCAAAAATCAGCCCTGACATCATCCCCGGTAAACTCACAATCCCCACCGTTTTGGCGGCATCGACCGTCGGGATCATCGCCGCACGAATACTGTCGCGAATAATCTGCCCTGAAGCCATTTTTACCGGCGCACCCAGACTCAGCATCTCGAGAATTTTTTGCTGATTATCGAGAAAGCGCTGATTCAGATTGCTGTAGCACAACCCTACCGCCACCATCGCGTTACCGGCAATCATTCCTGAAATCGGGATAACCTGCATGGGCAGAAACTCAATCGAGCCGCTCAGGATCAGAATGGACAGGGTCAGCGTGGTGCCAGTCGTGATCGCGATAAACGAAATAATAAAACCGTTATCAATGTTGCGGCTGCGTTTTTTGGCGTTCAGTGCGGCATTCACGCAGATGAACAAAACCATCAGTACCGTTAACAGACTGTTATTGATATCGAAAATGTATTTGAGCACATAGCCGACAATCACTAACTGCACGACGGCGCGGGCGACGCTCCAGATAATGTCTTTTTCGAGACCGAGTTTTTCTTTTTTGCTGACCAGCAGGGCGACGACCACCAGGATCAGTGCGAGAGCCAGCGACTGGTTAGTAATATTATGCTGATTCATGAGCCGTGCTTCCTTGTGAATGACGGGTCAAAGTGACGACATTTTTCGCGTGGCGGATTTCATTCTGATCGTGGCTTACCCACAATACGGCGATCCGCTCTCTGTCAGCCAGATCCGCGATGATCTCGTTGATGTTTTTCTTATTTTCTTCATCCAGTGCGCTGGTGATCTCATCAAGCAGCAGTACGTCCGGCATAAATTGCAGATTACGCAGCAGGGCGACACGCTGCTTTTCTCCGCCGGAAAGTTCCTGCGTGCGCTTGGTCAGCATATCCTCCGATAAATTCACCCGTTTCAGCCAGTCGCGAAGTTGCGCGTCATCAGGCTTTTTATTACGGATCTGATAAGGCAGGGCGAGGTTGTCATACACCGTTTCGCCAAATAGCGATGGCGTCTGGAAGCAATAGGACACCCGCTGGCGGTAGGTTTCGGGCTTAATTTGCACGATATCTTCACCTTTAAACCAGAGCTTTCCGCCGGTCGGCGTTTGAAGCGCAGCAACGATCTTCAGCAACGTACTTTTACCGCTGCCCGAAGGACCGGTCAGTAAGGTGAATTCACCCGGATTGAGGGTGAGGGAAACAGGTTCAAGAAGCGGAATATTGTTGAGTGTAAAAGAGACGTCTTGCAGACGAAGGAGGTCAGTAGGAGTGGTCACGCCTGAAAATCCTTTGGTAACGGGAGGATGTTTTACTCCTTCCCCTCTCACGAGG
>NZ_JYDG01000038.1:0-3240 GCF_003263545.1 Rahnella sp. AN3-3W3 | reverse complement strand
CAGAACCAGATTGTCAGCGGCACCAGCACCGATATCGCCGCAGGAAGTTCAGTCACCGTGACCATCAACGGCGTGGATTATCAGGCGACCGTCGGCGCGAACGGCGCGTGGTCTGCGGCGGTTCCGGCAGCGGACGTGGCGAACTGGCCTGCGGGTGCGTTGAATATCAGCGTGACCGGCACTGACGTGTCCGGCAACTCTGTGACCATCTCGAACAACGTCACCGTCGATCTGAGCAGTGTGGCAATCACCGTGGATACCATCGCGGCTGATGACATGATCAACGCAGCAGAAAAAGCGGCAGACCTGACGCTGACGGGGTCGACGCAAAACGTCGAAGCCGGACAGACCGTGACCGTGAATTTTGCGGGTCACACTTACACTACGACCGTTGGCACCGACGGCAGCTGGAGCGTGAAGGTTCCGGCAGGCGATATGACCAGCCTGAAAGACGGCGACGTGACCGCAACCGCCAGCGTTACCAACGTAGCGGGCAATAGCGCCAGCGCAGCGAATACGGCGGAAGTGGATGCATCGGCACCGACCGTAACCATTCAAACCATCAGCGCCAGTGATGTGCTGACCGCCATCAATGCGGGTACTGAGGTCACACTCAGCGGCACCAGTACGGCGCAGGCCGGGCAGACCGTCACCATCACGCTGGGCAGTGAAACTTACACCGCGACGGTAGCCGCAGACGGCACCTGGACAACCGGCGTGCCGAACAGCGTGTTCTCCGGTCTGGGCGACGGTTCTTATACCCTGACCGCCAGCGTCAGCGATATCGCAGGTAATCCGGCGACCGCCACCGGCACCGCGCAGGTTGATCTGACCGCGCCGGAAGTCACGATTAATACCGTGGCGGGCGATAACGTCATCAACAGCACCGAACACGGACAGGCGCAGGTGATCAGCGGCACCGTAAGCGGTGTGGACGCGGGTTCTGTGGTCACGGTGACCATCAACAACGTCGATTACCGTGCGGTCAGTGATGGCTCGGGTAACTGGAGCGTCGGGGTTCCGGCGAATGTGGTCAGCGGCCTGAATGATGGCAGCTACACCATCACCGCGAAGGTTACGGACACTGCCGGAAATACCGGTTCTGCCAGCCGCGACGTGACGGTGGAAACCACTGCGCCGGTATTTGTCATCAATGACATGGCGGGTGGCGATAACATTCTTAACGCTGCCGAAGCGCAGACCACGCTGACTGTCACCGGTACGGTGACAGGGCTGGCGGATGGCGCGACAGTTATCGTGACGCTTAACGGCCTGAACTATCAGGGTACCGTCAACGGCGGCGTCTGGAGTGCAGATATTCCGGCCAGCGATCTGGCGAACCTGGGGCAGGCGCTTTATCAGGTGAGCGTCAGCGGCACCGACGTTTATGGCAACAGCGGGTCTGCGGCTAAAACGCTGCAAACTTCCTCTGATAGCCCGGCGGTGACCATTAATACGGTCGCCGGTGATGACGTGATCAACGCCACTGAAATCACGCAGGATCAGGTGATCAGCGGCACCGTCACACACGCGGAAGCGGGACAAACCGTCACCGTGACCGTGGGCGGTAAAACCTACACCGCAGAGGTGCAGAATGATCTCTCCTGGAGCCTGACCGTTCCGGCAGCCGATCTGGCCGCCATGGGCGACGGCAGCCTGAACATTTCCGCCAGCGTGACCAACACCAGCGGCAACAGCGGTTCCGGTGAACGCGATATCGTCATTGATGCGGCAATCCCGGGTCTGCGCATCGACACCATTGCCGGCGACGATATCGTCAACAGCATCGAAATTAATCAGAACCAGATTGTCAGCGGTACCAGCACCGGTCTGGCCGCGGGCAGCAGCGTGACCGTGACCATCAACGGCGTCGATTATGCGGCGACCGTCGGCGCAGGCGGCAAGTGGTCAGCGGCAGTTCCTGCGGCTGACGTGGCGAACTGGCCTGCCGGTGAGCTGACGGTCTCTGTGAGCGGCACCAGTGCTGCGGGTAACAGCGTCACCATCAGCAATGACATCACCGTTGATCTCAGCAGCGTCAGTATCGCCATCGACACGGTTTCCACTGACAACATGCTGAATGCCGCAGAGAAAGCGGCAGATTTAACCCTGAGCGGTACTACGTTAAACGTTGAAGCTGGTCAGACGGTGACTGTTATTTTTGCGGGTCACAGCTACACCACTCAGGTGCAAACCGGTGGGACATGGAGCCTGACGGTTCCGGCTGCGGATATGACCCTGCTGAAAGATGGCGATGCCTCAATTCAGGTGTCGGTAACCAACACTGCCGGTAACAGCGCCAGTGCGGCACAGGATGTGACGGTTGATACCGTTGCGCCAGCCATCACCATTAACACCATCGCCGGTGACAATGTGCTCAACAGCACGGAAGCCGGTGCAGATGTGGTGCTGAGCGGCACGTCGACGGCAGAAGCCGGTCAGATCGTTACTGTCACCCTGAACGGCAAAGATTACACCGCGACCGTTGGCACCGACGGCAGCTGGAGCACGTCGGTTCCGGCAGCAGACGCCTCGGCGCTGACTGACGGCACCTATTCTGTGAATGCTACGGTGAAAGATGTCGCCGGTAACAGCAGCAGCGTCAGCGGTTCGGTGCTGGTGGATATCACCCCACCAGCTCTGACCATTAACACCGTGTCAGCCGACGACGTGATCAACGCGCAGGAGCATCAGCAGAACCTGTTGATCTCCGGTGGCAGCACAGGCGTTCCGGCGGGCGGATTAGTCACCGTTGACATCGACGGCCACAGCTACACCGCCGCAGTGGATACCAATGGCAACTGGAGCGTTGGTGTACCTGCGAACGTGGTCAGCACGCTGACCGACGGTTCCTACACCATCAGCGCAAGCGTCAAAGATGCCGCAGGCAACGACGGTTCAATTACACACGACGTCACGGTTGATACCGTTGCGCCGGTTCTGACCATTAACACCGTTGCAACCGACGACGTGATCAACGCCATCGAAAAAGGCGAAGCCCTGACCGTCAGCGGTACCAGCAACGGCGCGGAAGGCAGCTCCGTCACGCTGAATCTCAACGGCCAGAACTACACCGCAACCGTCAGCAACGGCGCATGGACGCTGAACGTTCCGGCGTCCGACGTCGCGAAACTCGGCGAAGCGGATTACACCCTGACCGCCAGCAGCACCGACGCGGCGGGTAACACCGGCAGCACCACGCACGACATTCTGGTCGACAGTTCGCTGCCGTCCGTGAGC
>NZ_JYDG01000037.1:0-27196 GCF_003263545.1 Rahnella sp. AN3-3W3 | reverse complement strand
TTTGCCACCGAAGTGGCTGATATCGTCTTGTGAGTGCCCACACAGATTGTCTGATAAATTGTTAAAGAGCAGTGAGTTACGCGCTTTCGCTTGCTAACTCGAGGTGGCGTATATTACGCTTTCCTCATTCAGTGTCAACCGTTTATTTCATCCGGTTGCCGCTGTTTTTAATCTTTCCGACCCGGTTACTTCGTGATGTTGTTCACGTTGTTCCCTGTCGATGGAGCGGCATTATAGGGAGTTCTCAGCAGGCCGCAAGGGCTAATTTTAAGAAAAATCACTGTTTGCTGCATTACACAGCAAACACACTGCTTATACCGTGTTTTACACAGATTTATCCACAGGAGCACAGGAATCTCAAATTTTGCGAGCGTCGCGCAATCGTTTTCGCTACAATTTCGCGCGTCAGTTTTCGCAGCCCTTTATGGGTAATAAATGAAATACCGGTTGCCGGAGGGGAGTTATCCGAGCTCAGTCCCGCGTTTTCTGCAAATTGCTCTCAATAATTTTCTCTATATAAAGAGAAGGAGAGAAGAAAAGCGTCACTGAACTCCGATAACGATCTTTACTGCGACTCCAAAGCCAAGGATACAACCACCATGCAACAATCTCGTCCAATCCGCCGCGCCCTGCTCAGTGTTTCTGACAAAGCCGGTATCGTAGAATTCGCCCAGGCCCTTTCTTCGCGTGGCGTTGAATTACTTTCCACTGGCGGAACTGCCAGTCTGTTGGCTAAAGCCGGCCTGCCAGTCACTGAAGTGTCTGACTACACCGGTTTTCCGGAAATGATGGATGGACGCGTCAAAACTCTGCACCCGAAAGTTCACGGCGGCATTCTCGGTCGTCGCGGGAAAGATGATGAAATTATGGCGCAGCATTCCATTGCGCCAATCGACATGGTGGTCGTTAACCTTTATCCGTTCGCACAAACCGTCGCGCGCCCGGACTGTTCACTGGAAGATGCAGTAGAAAACATTGATATCGGTGGCCCGACAATGGTTCGCTCAGCGGCGAAGAACCACAAAGACGTCGCCATCGTGGTTAAGAGCAGCGACTATGCATCTATTATAGAAGAGATGGATTCCAACAGCAGCTCACTGACGCTGGCGACCCGTTTCAATCTGGCGATCAAAGCTTTCGAGCACACGGCCTCTTATGACGGCATGATTGCCAACTACTTCGGTACCATGGTGCCGGCTTATCACGGCGATACCGAATCCGCTTCCGGACAGTTCCCGCGCACACTGAATCTTAGCTATATAAAGAAACAAGATATGCGTTATGGCGAAAACAGCCATCAGAACGCGGCCTTCTATATAGAAGAGAACGTCAGCGAAGCTTCGGTTGCCACTTCTACCCAGCTTCAGGGCAAAGCGCTTTCTTATAACAACATTGCGGATACCGATGCCGCACTGGAATGTGTGAAAGAATTTGCTGAACCGGCCTGCGTCATCGTTAAACATGCCAATCCTTGCGGCGTGGCCATCGGTGACAGCATTCTTGCAGCTTACGAGCGCGCCTATCAGACTGATCCGACATCCGCTTTCGGCGGCATTATTGCCTTCAACCGTGAACTGGATGCCGAAACAGCAAAAGCCATCATCAGCCGTCAGTTTGTAGAAGTGATCATTGCGCCATCTGTCAGTGCCGAAGCTCTGACCCTGACCGCAGCCAAACAAAACGTTCGCATACTGACCTGCGGGCAATGGGAAGATCGTCAGAAAGCACTGGACTTCAAACGTGTTAACGGCGGCCTGCTGGTTCAGGATCGCGATTTGGGTATGGTTGATACAGCTGATCTGCGCGTGGTTTCAGAGCGCCAGCCGACGGAGCAGGAACTGACAGATGCGCTGTTCTGCTGGAAAGTCGCAAAATTCGTGAAATCCAACGCCATTGTGTATGCACGTGACAAAATGACCATCGGTATCGGCGCTGGCCAGATGAGCCGCGTTTACTCCGCTAAAATTGCCGGAATTAAAGCCGCCGACGAAGGTCTGGAAGTCGCCGGTTCTGTCATGGCTTCTGATGCTTTCTTCCCGTTCCGCGACGGCATCGATGCAGCAGCAGCAGTAGGCATCACCTGCGTTATTCAGCCTGGCGGTTCTATCCGTGACGATGAAGTGATCGCCGCGGCAAACGAACACGGCATTGCGATGCTGTTCACCGACATGCGCCACTTCCGTCATTAATTTTCTTTTAGCGGGTGCGATGCGCCCGCTCACCGGAGTCTTCGAATGAATATTTTAATTATCGGTAACGGCGGGCGTGAACATGCACTGGCATGGAAGGCATCGCAGTCACCTCTTGCTGATAAAGTCTTTGTTGCGCCTGGCAATGCCGGTACCGCGCTGGAGCCGTTGCTGGAAAACGTGGACATCGCCGCCACTGACATCGCCGGTTTGCTGGCTTTCGCTAAAAGTCATGACATCGGCCTGACCATTGTTGGCCCTGAAGCGCCACTGGTGATTGGTGTGGTGGATGCTTTCCGCGCAGCCGGTCTGAAAATCTTTGGCCCGACGCAGGAAGCCGCGCAGCTGGAAGGTTCTAAAGCTTTCACTAAGGATTTCCTGGCTCGCCATAACATTCCAAGCGCTGATTATCAGAACTTCACTGAAATCGAACCTGCGCTGGCTTATCTGCGCAGCAAAGGCGCGCCGATTGTTATCAAAGCTGACGGTCTGGCAGCAGGTAAAGGCGTCATTGTTGCGATGACGTTGAAAGAAGCGGAAGACGCCGTTCACGACATGCTGGCGGGCAATGCTTTCGGCGATGCAGGCCATCGCATTGTTATTGAAGAATTCCTCGACGGCGAAGAAGCCAGTTTCATCGTTATGGTCGACGGTACCAATGTGTTACCGATGGCGACCAGTCAGGATCACAAACGCGTGGGTGACGGCGACAGCGGCCCGAATACCGGCGGCATGGGCGCTTATTCTCCGGCGCCGGTAGTGACCGATGAAATTCATCAGCGCGTCATGGATCAGGTTATCTGGCCGACCGTTCGTGGCATGGCGGCAGAAAACAACACTTATACCGGTTTCCTGTATGCAGGTCTGATGATCTCAGCTGACGGCCAGCCGAAAGTGATCGAGTTCAACTGCCGTTTCGGCGATCCGGAAACTCAGCCGATCATGTTGCGTCTGCGCTCAGATCTTGTGGATCTTTGCCTCGCCGGTGCTGAAGGTCGTCTTGGCGATAAAACGTCCGAGTGGGATCCGCGCCCGTCGCTGGGTGTCGTGCTCGCCGCAGGTGGCTATCCTGCCGATTACAAAACCGGAGACGTTATCCACGGCCTGCCGCTGGAAGAGGTGCCAGATGGCAAAGTCTTCCAGGCCGGAACCCGCTTGCAGGATGAACGTGTGGTAACGAATGGCGGCCGCGTATTGTGTGTGACGGCGTTGGGCAAAACCGTGGAAGCGGCTCAGGCACGCGCTTATGATTTAGCAAAAGATATTCACTGGGAAGGCAGCTTCTGCCGCAAAGACATCGGTTATCGCGCTATCGACCGCGAACGTAATCATTAATTTTTTCCGTCCCGACGATCAACAAAGGCACGCTTCGGCGTGCCTTTTCTTTTATCAAAACGGGATCAGAGGTCAGACTCTTTCGGTTCCCATTTACAGAAATCTTCATTGGCGACCAGCAACAGCTCGTTGCCCTGCGGTGCCGTCAGCCAGGCTAGCCCCAGATTATCATTACTGCGACTGGCTCGTTTCGCCAGCCAGACCTGTGAACGGACAGTCAGCGCCGGCGTCACTTGTTCACCTGCGCAGGTCGTTATGATGCCTTTGCGCCAGCGAGCCTGAACCAGGCGGACATTGCCTGCCTGCAGCGCATTGCTCAGGTCGAGGATTTTTGACGCTTCATATTTATAGCGTTCGATTTCATCAGAGGATAATTTTTCCCGACGCTCCGGGAGCTGTCGCTGCATAAAGCTGACATTGCCACCCTCGTCAAAACGCAGCATGACGCCCAAATCCGTTTTGGTGGCATGAGTTTCTTTAATCAGGTGCAATTGCCCCTGCTGGAATTCGTATCGGGTGATGATCGTATCGCCGCCGAAATAGGGGCTATAGACGTTGAGAATGGTTTGAGGCTCGTGCTGGGCGGTATCTTCACGCCAGAGCCGGTTGATTCCCTGATCAGCAACATAACCGCTGGCAAAGAATAACTCAGGACCTTTATCAGAACTACAACCCACCAGACCGAGCACCAGTAAACCTGCTACCAGCCTGGGGGTGATAAACTGAAGGGGCCTAAAAACCCCTCCGCTTATTCTTTTCACTGCAAGCAATTACTTAACAGCGTCTTTCAGAGCTTTACCAGAAACGAACGCAGGCACGTTTGCAGCTGCGATTTTGATTTCTTTACCAGTCTGTGGGTTACGACCAGTACGCTCGTTACGATGATTTACCTTGAAAGTCCCGAAACCAACCAATTGTACAGCATCACCTTCTTTCAGAGACTCGGTAATAGCAGACAGAGTAGATTCAAGAGCAACTTTGGCCTGTGCTTTGGAAAGATCAGCTTTGTCCGCAATTACATCAATCAGTTGAGTCTTGTTCATAAGTTATCCTTTACAGTGTGTTTATCGTTTGCAAAGCATCGAGTGCGACGGATATGCCGATTGACAGCACCCTCCTGCATACACGCACCGATAGCCACTTTTTTTACGCACCCCAAATGTAGACCAGACAGGGTGCGGATGTGAAGCCTTAAGGCACGACAAATCAGGCGTTAAATCACGTTTTATTGCCTTATTGCGCTAAATTTATGCCGATGTTACTGACAGCGGCTTCACGCAGGTCAGAACGTAACCCTTTTATTAATTCCAGGTCACGCTCTTCACAGTCAGCCAACAGGCGAAAAATCTCCCATTGGATGTCCCATTCTTCTTCAACGGCAGGAATGACCTTGAGTTCTTCATCGGTCATTTCTTTACCTGCCTGAGTCATTTCCAGCATCGCGACAGTACGAATTGACGTCTCACTCACCGCAATCGCATGAGACAGCGTTTCGCCGCTCAGACGCGAATGAATCAGTTCGCCTAATGCAATACACGCATCAATCGCCGGATAAACCCCGTAGAGATCGTAATCATCGGAAGAAGGCACCGCTTCCTCCAGTTTTTCGAGCTGTGAGTCAAAATTGACCTTGGCGTCTTTTATCACCAACGTTTCCCAGATTAAGTCCAGGATACGACGGTAAAGCTGTGCTTCGCCAAACCCGGTTTCCAGGCAAAATGCCTGATAGTTCGGGTACATGCGTTCGCACAAGCTCGCCATAAACGTCACGTGTTGCCAGCTTTCCAGCTTTTCGAGACGTAAATGAATTGGATTACGTAACATGAGTTGATCTCGTTAACTTTTCTGCGCGGGAGTTTACCTGAAATAAATCAATATCCCTATTCCTTGATTCCTAAAGATCATCACTCAAGCGTTGCCAGCGTTGAAACGACGCCCGGTTTGATGCCACGGCATCAGCCCAACGGGTCGGTTCCGGCAGCCGATATTGCCGCATGCATTGTTCCACCCAATAAAGAGAGGAGTCCATGCTGATCCGATTACCAGGCGAGATGAACAATGGATTACAGCGTAGCTTGCTTCGCCACACCCAGCCAATCTGTTCATCGCCTTCATACAGCCCCTGTCTGCTGTGTAGCGCTTCACCTAACGGCAGGAACTGCCCGCATAAACGGCTTTTCGCCACACCAATGGTCGGCACGTGAATCATCAGGCCAAAATGACTGGCGACACCGAGGCGCCGCGGATGCGCGATCCCCTGCCCGTCAACCAGAACCAGATCAGGGTGCGATGAGATTTGCTGCCAGGCTTGTAAAAGTGCGGGAAGCTCACGGAAAGAAAGGAAACCAGGAATGTAGGGCATGACGGTCGGAATGCGGGCTATCTGATATTCGACCAGCTCCAAAGTTGGATAACTCAGAACAGCGACCGCCGCGCGGGTGACTTCACCGCCCTGCTCAAACCCGACATCCACACCGGCGATCAACGACGGTGTAGTGAATTCAGGCGGATCCTGCAGTTCTATCTGATCTGCAAGGATCCGTTGCTCTTCACGTAACGCGCGCGTGTCGATCATAACGCCATGTTACTCGTGATACTGGCGGGACAAGCTGTGTACCGCTTCCACAAAAGCGCCGGCATTTTCTGGCGGAACGTCCTGGTGGATACCGTGGCCAAGATTAAACACATGGCCATTACCTTTGCCGAAACCAGCCAGAATGGTTTCCACTTCCTGCTCAATCCGCACCGGTGAGGCGTAAAGCATGGAAGGATCCATGTTGCCCTGAATCGCCACTTTGTCGCCAACCCGACGGCGCGCTTCAGCAATATCGGTGGTCCAGTCCAGACCCAGCGCGTCACAACCCGTTGCCGCCATCGCTTCCAGCCACTGGCCTCCGCCTTTGGTAAACAAGGTCACCGGCACACGGCGGCCTTCGTTTTCACGGATCAGGCCATCGACGATTTTGTGCATGTAGTTAAGGGAGAACTCGCGGTAATCGCGAGGTGTCAGTACGCCGCCCCAGGTGTCAAAAATCATCACCGACTGCGCGCCCGCTTTAATCTGAGCATTAAGGTAAAGAATGACGCTGTCGGCCACTTTATCCAGCAACAGGTGCAAGGTAGACGGATCGGCGTACATCATTTTTTTGATTTTGGTAAAGGCTTTGCTGCTACCGCCTTCAATCATATACGTCGCCAGAGTCCACGGGCTACCGGAGAAACCAATAAGCGGCACTTCACCTTTCAGGTTTTTACGGATGGTACGCACGGCGTTCATCACATAGCCCAGCTCCATTTCAGGATCCGGAACCGGCAGCTTTTCGACATCAGCACGATTGGTCAGTGGCGAAGAAAAACGCGGGCCTTCACCGGCTTCGAAATACAGCCCCAGCCCCATCGCATCAGGAATGGTCAGGATGTCGGAGAACAGGATCGCTGCATCCAGCGGATAGCGACGAAGCGGCTGTAAAGTCACCTCACAAGCCAGTTCGGCATTCTTACACAGCGACATAAAATCGCCGGCTTCAGCACGGGTTTCTTTGTACTCCGGCAAATAACGGCCAGCCTGACGCATCATCCACACCGGTGTAATGTCCACTGGCTGACGTAACAAAGCACGCAGGTAACGGTCGTTTTTCAACTCATTCATTCTTGCTCTTTCCTTCAATATTCGGGCCGCCCGACAATCATATGACGGCATTCTATCACGCAAAACTGACGCTAGACCTCGTCGTCTTCGCTTTCTGCGCGGCACTGCGCAACTGTGTCTTCAATCAGACGACGGGCAATCGTGCCGGGCGGTGGCAGCTGTGGCAGCTGGTCAAAGCGGTACCAGTCAGCGTTAAGCAGCTCTTTCGGGTCGTGTTTAATATCGCCGCTGTCGTAATCCGCCATAAATGCCATCATCAGCGAATTGGGGAACGGCCACGGTTGGGAACTGACGTAACGGACATTCTTCACGCGGATATTACTTTCTTCCATGACCTCGCGAGCCACGGTTTCTTCCAGTGTTTCACCGACTTCAACAAAGCCAGCCAGAACCGTGTGAATGCCATTACGATGACGGACGTGCTGCGCCAGCAAAATCTCATCACCTTTGCGGATTGCTACAATGATGCAGGGTGCAATCTGCGGGTAATAGCGTTCGCGACAATTCCCGCAAAGTGCGGCCCACTCGGTCTTACTGACGTGCATTTCATGCCCGCAGTATCCGCAGAACTTATGAGAACGATAAAACTCTGACAGCTGCACACCGCGCCCGACCAGCTGGAATAATCCGCGATCTTGATCCAGCAGCTGACGGGCGGAAACCATATGATTTGGCATTGTCTGACGGACCAGCCAGACAGGTTCACCCTGCCATTCGCCAATCTGACGCGCCGTTTTACCGGTCAGAGAATATTGTGCGGCGCTGCCAAACGGCAGTTCGCCCTCAGGCAGCCACAGCTTGCCTTCCTGGCTGATAACCCACCAGCCGTTATGTTGCTCAGTAATCTGTAATTCCATAATTGTTGTTGCATAACCTCGTCGGGACTGACAATCTGAGTAAGATATTCACATATTAGTAACTTTTAGTTACTTTTTTATCGCTCACGGAGTCAACCATGCTAAATCGTCTGGAAAGACTGACCCAACGCGTTGGTGGCAGTAATGAGTTAGTGGATCAATGGCTGCACGCGCGCAAAGAGCTGCTGGTTTCGTACTGCACTTTGGTCGGCCTGAAACCCAATAAAGAAAAACATACCCCTCTCAACGAAAAAGCGCTGGATAACTTTTGCCATAACCTGGTGGACTATCTTTCAGCCGGTCATTTCCATCTGTATCAGCGGATCATTGATGAAGTCGAAGGTGCGAACAGTCCGATAAAATTGCAGGCTGCGAAAATATACCCTGCACTGGAGCTGAACACTGAAGCTATCATGGCTTTCCATGATAGTTACACTGAAAATGATATTGATGATGACAATGCTTTCGCATTTCATTATGCATTATCCGATGTAGGTGAAGCGTTGGATGCGCGTTTTCAGCTGGAAGATCAATTGATTATTCTGGCATTTGACCGCAGCAATCATGAAGAAAAACCACCTGCAAATGAAGAACATCTCGCCAGACCGGCTTAACGCTTTGTCACATTAAAACTCTGCACCTGTTTGTAGTTTTAATTGTAGTTTTAGTTGTAGTTTCAAAAAACGCCTCCTATATTGAGGCTTCTTGTCGGAGTGCCTAGCGCATAATTTTCTCGCGAAGATTACGCCAGGCTGAGACCGTTAATTCGGGATCCGCGGAACCTGATCGGGTTAGTACCCGCGAAGGGAACAAGAGTAATGTTATGCGTTCAGCTCACTCTGGCATTCGCCTGCATCAGGCCGCCTGTGCTGCACCGCCCATTTTTACTCCTGCCGTAAACCTCCAGACAAGCAATTTTCCATCACGTTTTTTTTGCGAGGAATTTGCTATGTCGAGTACCCAGAAACCCGTTATTTCCGAAAAGAAAGCGTCTAATCGCCGTGAACAACGCGCGCAGGCTCAGTCGTTTATCGACAGTCTGCAGGGCGAAGCCTTCCCCAACTCCCGCCGTATTTATCTTGAAGGTGACCGCAAAGATATTCGCGTGCCGATGCGTGAAATCCAACTCAGCCCGACACTGGTCGGCGGTGGCAAAGATAATCCGCAGTTCGAAGAAAACGAAGCCATCCCTGTTTATGACACCGCCGGACCTTACGGGGATCCGTCAGCAGTTATCGACGTGCACACCGGTCTGGAAAAATTACGTGCCCGCTGGATAAAAGAGCGTGCGGACACGGAGGAACTCCCACAGGTCAGCTCCGGCTTTACCCAGCAACGGCTGGCGGACGAAGGGCTGGATCATCTGCGCTTCGAACATCTGCCGCGTCCGCGAAAAGCCATGTCTGGCAAAAATGTTACGCAGCTGCATTACGCACGCAAAGGCACGATTACCCCGGAAATGGAGTTCATCGCCATTCGCGAAAACATGGGCCGCGAGCGGATCCGTGGTGAGATTTTGCGCCAGCAACACCCCGGTGAAAGCTTTGGCGCGCATTTGCCTGCCAATATCACCGCAGAGTTTGTGCGTCAGGAAGTCGCCGCCGGGCGTGCGATTATTCCTGCCAACATCAACCATCCTGAATCAGAGCCGATGATCATCGGGCGTAATTTCCTGGTGAAAGTGAACGCTAATATCGGCAACTCAGCGGTGACATCATCCATCGAAGAAGAAGTCGAGAAGCTGGTGTGGTCAACTCGCTGGGGCGCGGACACCGTGATGGATCTCTCCACCGGCCGTTATATTCATGAAACCCGCGAATGGATCCTGCGCAACAGCCCGGTGCCAATCGGCACGGTGCCGATTTATCAGGCGCTGGAAAAAGTGAACGGCGTGGCCGAAGACCTGAACTGGGAAATGTTCCGCGATACCCTGCTGGAACAGGCCGAGCAAGGCGTCGATTACTTCACCATTCATGCCGGTGTCTTGCTGCGTTACGTGCCGATGACGGCCAAACGTCTGACCGGCATTGTGTCGCGTGGTGGTTCGATTATGGCGAAATGGTGTCTGTCACATCATCGCGAAAGCTTCCTGTTCGAGCATTTTCGTGAAATTTGCGAAATCTGCGCCGCCTACGATGTCTCCCTTTCATTGGGCGACGGCTTACGTCCGGGCTCAATTCAGGATGCCAATGACGAAGCACAATTCGCTGAATTACGCACGCTGGGCGAACTGACCAAAATTGCCTGGGAATACGATGTGCAGGTGATGATCGAAGGTCCCGGGCATGTGCCGATGCAGATGATCCGCCGCAACATGACTGAAGAACTCGAGCACTGTCACGAAGCGCCGTTCTATACCCTCGGCCCGCTGACCACCGATATCGCGCCGGGTTACGACCACTTCACCTCCGGTATTGGTGCGGCGATGATTGGATGGTTTGGCTGCGCCATGCTGTGCTATGTCACGCCAAAAGAGCATCTCGGCCTGCCGAACAAAGAAGACGTTAAGCAGGGTTTGATTACCTACAAAATCGCAGCACACGCCGCCGATTTAGCCAAAGGTCATCCGGGTGCGCAAATCCGCGATAACGCCATGTCCAAAGCGCGTTTTGAATTCCGCTGGGAAGACCAGTTCAATCTGGCTCTGGATCCGGCCACTGCGCGCGCTTACCACGATGAAACGCTGCCGCAGGAATCCGGCAAAGTTGCTCACTTCTGCTCGATGTGCGGCCCGAAATTCTGCTCAATGAAAATCACTCAGGAAGTTCGCGATTATGCCGCCGCGCTGGAAGCCAAAGCCCAGCCTATAGAACTCGTTGAATCCGGCATGGCGCAAATGTCGGCCGAATTCCGTTCACGCGGCAGCGAGCTTTATCACCCTGCCACGGAGATTAACAAATGAATCAGTCCGCTCAGCCCTTTCCTGCCGTTCCTTTTCACCTCGGTTTATATCCGGTCGTTGATACTGTGGAATGGATCGCCCGCCTGCTGGAAGCAGGGGTTAAAACGCTGCAACTGCGTGTAAAAGATTTACCCGATGAAGAAGTTGAGCCAGCAATTATCGAGGCCATCGCACTAGGGAAAAAATATCAGGCGAGGTTATTCATCAACGATTACTGGCGTCTGGCGGTAAAACATCAGGCTTATGGCGTGCATCTGGGTCAGGAAGATCTGGATACTGCCGATCTTGAGGCAATCCGTCAGGCCGGTTTACGACTGGGCGTCTCCACCCATGACGATACTGAAATGGCGCGCGCTGTCGCCGTGAATCCTTCATATATCGCACTCGGACATATCTTCCCGACGCAGACCAAGGACATGCCGTCAGCCCCGCAGGGTCTGGAAGAACTCTCCCGACATATTAAGCAACTCGACGGAAGATTCCCGACGGTAGCTATTGGCGGGATCAGCATTGAACGCGCGCCGTCGGTTCTCGATTGCGGCGTCGGCAGCATTGCCGTGGTCAGCGCCATTACACAGGCAGCGGACTGGCGTGCCGCCACCGCCGAACTGCTGGCTTTATGCGCCAGCAAGGTGCCGGAAGATGCTTAATGACGCGGCATTTATGCGTTACAGCCGCCAGCTGATGCTGGAAGAATTCGGCCCACAGGCGCAGGAAAAGTTACAGGCGGCAAAAGTGCTGATCGTCGGTCTTGGCGGTCTCGGCTCTCCCGCAGCCCTGTATCTGGCGGCTGCGGGCGTCGGCGCACTGATTCTGGCCGATGACGATCAGTTGCACATCACTAATCTTCAGCGGCAAATCCTCTATCGCACAGCGGATCTCGATCAGCCCAAAGCCGCTCTGGCAAAGCGTGAGCTGCTGCGCCTGAATCCGCTTTGCGAAGCCGTGGCGATCACGGAACGCCTGTCGGGAGAAGCGTTAACCCGTGCCATATCAGATGCTGATATCGTTTTGGATTGCAGCGACAACATGGAAACCCGACACGCGGTCAATAAAGCCTGCGTGGATGCCGGTAAAACGTTAATCAGCGGCAGTGCCGTCGGATTCAGTGGGCAGCTTCTGGTGATTGAAGCGCCCTACACTCACGGCTGTTATGCCTGTTTGTATCCGGATCAGGAAACCGTGCAACGTAACTGCCGCACATCCGGCGTACTCGGACCGGTCGTCGGCACTATCGGCACATTACAGGCACTCGAAGCACTGAAAATTCTGGCGGGTCTGCCTTCGGTTCTGAGCGGCAAACTGCGGCTGTTCGACGGAAAAACACAAAACTGGCGTTCGCTGCAACTTACGCGGTCGTCAGCCTGTGCCGTCTGCGGAGGCCACGCGTGAACATTCTGGTCAATGAAGAATCACATCAGTTCAGCCAACCGCTCACATTGCTGACCCTGCTCGATGTACTGGCATTAAACCCTGCAGGCAGCGCGCTGGCAGTTAATCAGGTCATTATTCCCCGTGATAACTGGCCTGCTCACTTGCTGGAAGATGGTGATGAGATTTTGCTCTTTCAGGCGATAGCCGGAGGCTGACATGTTAAAAATTGCTGATACCACATTCACATCGCACCTTTTTACAGGTACGGGAAAATTCGCCAGTCCGGCGCTGATGCAACGAGCGCTCGAAGCATCCGGCTCTCAGCTGGTGACCATGGCGATGAAACGTGTCGATCAGCGTCGCGGCGGAGACGACATTTTGTCTCCCCTGCAGCAACTCGGCGTGCGTTTGCTGCCGAATACTTCAGGGGCTAAAACGGCGGAAGAAGCGGTGTTTGCCGCGCAACTGGCAAGAGAAGCGCTGGGAACAAACTGGGTGAAACTCGAAATTCACCCGGATGTAAAATATCTGCTGCCTGATGCCGTTGAAACGTTGAAAGCCGCAGAGATTCTGGTGAAACAAGGCTTCGTGGTTCTGCCGTATTGCAGCGCGGATCCGGTGCTGTGTAAGCGTCTGGAGGAAGCGGGTTGCGCAGCGGTCATGCCGCTGGGTGCGCCAATCGGTTCCAATCAGGGGCTGCAAACCCGCGAGTTTCTGCAAATCATCATCGAACAGGCGCGTATTCCTGTGGTGGTGGATGCCGGTATTGGCGCGCCGAGCCAGGCCGCGCAAGCGCTGGAAATGGGGGCCGATGCTGTGCTGGTCAATACCGCGATTGCCGTCGCGGGCGATCCGGTAGAGATGGCTACCGCATTCCGCCTCGCGGTTCAGGCCGGAGTCATTGCCCGACAAAGTGGTTTAGGCGGCAGACAGCGACACGCCAGTGCATCCAGCCCACTGACCGGTTTTCTCAATACCTCACAGGCGACGTCATGAGCAGCTTTACGGATGTCTGGTCTGCGCTGAACTGGGATGACCTTTCGCTGCGCATTAACAGTAAAACAACACGTGACGTCGAACGGGCGCTCAGCCGGAATAAAATCGACCGTGAGGATTTTATGGCGTTAATTTCTCCGGCGGCGCTGCCTTATCTGGAACCCATGGCGCAGCGGGCTCAACAACTCACGCGCCAGCGCTTCGGCAACACGGTGAATTTCTTCGCACCGCTGTATTTATCCAATCTTTGCGCCAACGAATGTACTTATTGCGGCTTTTCGATGAGCAATAAAATCAAACGTAAAACGCTGGATAAGGATGAAATCGGGCGGGAATGCGAAGCGCTGAATGCGCTGGGCTTCAAACATCTGTTGCTGGTCACCGGCGAACACAAAGGGAAAGTTGGCATGGACTATTTTCGCCTTCACTTCCCGGCGATCAGAAACCATTTTGATTCGCTGATGATTGAAGTTCAGCCGCTGCAACAGGAAGAATATGCTGAGCTGAAAACGCTGGGACTGGATGGCGTGCTGGTTTATCAGGAAACCTATCACGCGCCGACGTATGCATTACATCATCTGCGAGGCCAGAAACAGGATTTCTTCTGGCGACTGGAAACACCAGACCGGCTCGGGCGAGCGGGAATTGATAAAATCGGGCTGGGTGCACTGTTCGGACTTTCAGGAAACTGGCGGACTGACAGTTATATGGTGGCCGAGCATTTGCTGTATCTGCAACAAACTTACTGGCAAAGCCGTTATTCGGTGGCGTTTCCGAGATTGCGTCCTTGCGCCGGTGGAATAGAACCGGCGTCATTGCTGGAAGAAAACCAGCTTGTTCAGCTGATATGCGCTTTCAGAATGCTGGCACCGGATGTCGAGCTTTCACTGTCTACACGCGAATCACCTTATTTCCGCGATCACGTCATTCCGCTGGCGATCAACACCGTCAGTGCCGGATCTAAAACACAGCCCGGCGGCTATGCTGACGATCATCCGGAACTTGAGCAATTTGCTCCGCACGATAACCGATCGCCACAACGTGTTGCGCAAGCATTAACGCAAGCCGGGCTTCAGCCGGTGTGGAAAGACTGGGACAGTTTTTTGGGGCGTGTCTCGCAGGAAAATGCCGGCGGATGGCAAACCGGTAAACTCTCAGGAATGCAGATTCCATAAAATGATTTTGCCCCTCGCGCCAGCAGGCCGGGGGCATTACTGTGCTTTTGCCGCTGCACATTCGCAGATGGCCGGCGCCATTCATCCCGGCGCTGCTTCCAAATAGCCGGAACAGGTTATCGTCCAGTTCCCTGTTCCGGCTCCTCTTTCTCAGCATTATCAATTCCCAGATTTCAGGCAAAAAAAACCGCTCCCGAAGGAGCGGTTTTATGCGTTTCGACAGAAGACGATTAATCGTCGCTGTTACCGAAACCTGCGTTCAGCAGTTCAGCCAGGTTAGCCGTTGCTTCATCCGCGCTGACTTGCGGTACAACTGGCACTTCGCCCTGAGCTTTACGGCGTGCACGATCCTGGTGATAAGCGTAACCGGTACCGGCTGGGATCAGACGGCCAACGATAACGTTCTCTTTCAGGCCACGCAGTTCATCACGTTTACCGGCAACAGCCGCTTCGGTAAGAACGCGCGTGGTTTCCTGGAACGACGCAGCAGAGATGAAGGATTCGGTCGCCAGGGATGCCTTGGTGATACCGAGCAGGTCACGGCTGAATGTTGCCGTGATTTTGCCTTCAGCTTCCAGCTTACGGTTAGCGATTTTAACGCGAGACATTTCTGCCTGCTCGCCTTCCAGGAAGTCAGTGCCACCAGCGCTAACGATGGTGCCTTTACGCAACATCTGACGAACGATAACTTCGATATGCTTATCGTTAATCTTAACGCCTTGCAGACGGTAAACTTCCTGCACTTCGTTGGTGATGTAGCGGGTAACCGCGTGAACACCACGTAAACGCAAGATGTCGTGCGGAGACTCTGGGCCGTCGGATACGACGTCACCACGTTCCACAACTTCGCCTTCGAACACGTTCAGCTGACGCCATTTAGGGATCATTTCTTCGTAAGCATCGCTGCCATCCAACGGAGAAATTACCAGACGACGTTTGCCTTTGGTTTCTTTACCGAAGGAGATGATCCCACTGATTTCAGCAAGGATTGCAGGCTCTTTCGGACGACGTGCTTCGAACAGGTCAGCAACGCGTGGCAGACCACCGGTGATGTCCTTGGTACCGCCGGATTCCTGAGGAATACGCGCCAGGGTGTCACCAGAGTGGATCTGAGTACCATCTTCAAGCTGAACAATCGCTTTACCTGGCAGGAAGTATTGAGCAGGCATATCAGTACCTGGGATCAATACGTCGTCGCCTTTAGCGTCAACGATTTTCAGTGCCGGACGCAGGTCTTTACCGCTACCGGTACGCTCTGCAGAGTCCAGAACCACCAGAGAAGACAAACCGGTCAGGTCGTCGGTCTGGCGTGTGATGGTCTGAGTATCCACCATATCGGCAAAGCGAATGAAACCACTCACTTCACTGATAACTGGCATTGTGTGCGGATCCCAGTTAGCAACGGTTTCGCCGCCGTTAACTGATGCGCCATCACCTTTGCCCATCACGGAACCGTAAGGCACTTTATAGCTTTCTTTGGTACGACCGAATTCGTCGATCAATTTCAGCTCAGTGTTACGGGAAGTGATGACCAGTTTGCCGTTAGAGTTGCTAACGTGCTTATGGTTGCTCAGTTTAATGGTACCAGTGTTCTTAACCTGGATGCTGGATTCCGCTGCCGCACGAGATGCCGCACCACCGATGTGGAACGTACGCATCGTCAGCTGGGTACCCGGCTCACCGATGGACTGTGCTGCAATAACACCGATCGCTTCACCTTTGTTGATGATGTGACCACGTGCCAGGTCGCGACCGTAGCAGTTTGCACACACACCAAAGTCGGTTTCGCAACTTACGACTGAACGTACTTTCACGCTGTCGACTGAGTTCTCTTCTAACAGATCACACGTCTTCTCGTGAAGCAGGGTGTTACGTGGAACCAGGATATCCGCCGTACCCGGCTTGAGGATATCTTCTGCAGTCACACGACCCAGAACACGTTCGCGCAGTGGTTCTTTAACGTCGCCACCTTCGATGACCGGAGTCATCATGATGCCTTCGTGAGTACCACAGTCGTCTTCGGTCACAACCAGATCCTGCGCGACGTCAACCAGACGACGAGTCAGATAACCGGAGTTAGCCGTTTTAAGTGCGGTATCCGCCAAGCCTTTACGAGCACCGTGAGTAGAGATGAAGTACTGGAGTACGTTCAGACCTTCACGGAAGTTCGCGGTGATTGGCGTTTCAATGATGGAACCATCTGGTTTCGCCATCAGGCCACGCATACCGGCCAGCTGACGAATCTGTGCAGCAGAACCACGCGCACCGGAGTCGGCCATCATAAAGATACTGTTGAAGGAAACCTGCTGTTCAACAACACCGTCACGGTTGACGACGTCTTCGACAGACAAGTTTTCCATCATTGCCTTAGCAACACGTTCGTTGGCCGCAGCCCAGATGTCGATCACTTTGTTATAGCGTTCGCCAGCAGTTACCAGACCAGACTGGAACTGTTCCTGGATTTCAGCAACTTCGGTTTCTGCTTCTTCGATGATCTCTGCTTTCTTCGCAGGGATTACCATGTCATCGATACCTACTGACGCGCCTGAACGGGCAGCGTAAGCAAAACCGGTGTACATGATCTGGTCAGCAAAAATAACGGTCGGCTTCAGGCCCAAAATGCGGTAACAAGTGTTCAGCATTTTGGAGATAGCTTTTTTGCCCAAAGGCTGGTTGACGATAGAGAACGGCAGACCTTTTGGTACGATCATCCAAAGGATGGCGCGACCAACAGTCGTGTCGATAATCGACGTCTTGTGCGTAACTTCGCCTTCGGTATTTTTGATCTCTTCTGTAATACGCACTTTGACACGCGCATGCAGAGAGGCCAAACCGGCGCGGTAAATACGCTCAGCTTCTTTAGGACCGGTCAGAACCATGCCTTCGCCTTTGGCGTTAACACAGTCACGAGTCATGTAGTACAGACCCAATACAACGTCCTGAGAAGGAACGATGATTGGCTCGCCGTTCGCAGGTGACAGGATGTTGTTGGTAGACATCATCAACGCACGCGCTTCCAGCTGAGCTTCCAGCGTCAACGGTACGTGAACAGCCATCTGGTCACCATCGAAGTCGGCGTTATATGCCGCACAAACCAGCGGGTGCAGCTGAATTGCTTTACCTTCGATCAGAACCGGTTCAAACGCCTGGATACCCAAACGGTGCAGGGTTGGTGCACGGTTAAGCAGTACCGGGTGTTCGCGGATAACTTCGTCCAGGATATCCCAAACGACAGCTTCTTCGCGCTCAACCATTTTTTTAGCGGCTTTGATGGTGGTGGCCAGGCCACGCAGTTCCAGCTTGCCGTAAATGAACGGTTTGAACAGTTCCAGTGCCATTTTCTTCGGCAGACCACACTGGTGCAGACGCAGGTATGGACCTACGGTGATAACGGAACGACCAGAGTAGTCGACACGTTTACCCAGCAAGTTCTGACGGAAACGACCCTGTTTACCTTTAATCATGTCTGCCAGAGATTTCAGCGGACGCTTGTTAGAGCCGGTGATAGCACGACCGCGACGGCCGTTATCCAGCAAAGCATCTACCGCTTCTTGCAGCATACGTTTTTCGTTACGTACGATGATGTCTGGCGCAGCCAGATCCAGCAGTCGTTTCAGACGGTTGTTACGGTTGATAACGCGACGATACAGATCGTTCAGATCCGACGTTGCGAAACGGCCGCCGTCCAACGGAACCAATGGACGCAAGTCTGGTGGCAGTACCGGCAGCACGGTCAGGATCATCCACTCTGGTTTGTTACCAGACTGAACGAACGCTTCCAGCAGCTTGATACGCTTGGTCAGCTTCTTGCGTTTGGTTTCGGAGTTGGTTTCGTTCAACTCTTCACGCAGTTGCTCGCACTCTGCTTCCAGGTCCATGTTTTTCAACAGAGCCTGAATTGCTTCCGCACCCATCTTCGCGTCGAACTCATCACCAAACTCTTCCAACGCATCCAGATACTGCTCTTCAGTCAGGATCTGGCGTTTTTCGAGGTTAGTCATGCCGCCTTCGATAACCACATAGGATTCGAAGTACAGAACACGTTCGATATCACGCAGTGGCATATCCAGCAGCAAACCGATGCGCGATGGCAGCGATTTCAGGAACCAGATGTGTGCAGTCGGGGAAGCCAGTTCGATGTGGCCCATACGCTCACGGCGTACTTTAGTCTGGGTCACTTCAACGCCGCACTTCTCGCAGATCACGCCGCGATGTTTTAAACGCTTGTACTTACCGCACAGGCATTCGTAGTCTTTTACTGGTCCGAAGATACGGGCACAGAAAAGGCCGTCACGTTCTGGTTTGAACGTACGGTAGTTAATGGTTTCTGGCTTCTTAACTTCACCAAAAGACCAAGAACGGATCATGTCTGGCGATGCCAGAGCAATTTTGATCGCATCAAACTCTTCGGTCTTAGTTTGCGCTTTCAGAAACTTTAGTAAGTCTTTCACGGATTGGCTCCCGTCGGGTTAGACCTGTTAGGCACCTGGTCTGTATTGATTAACAGGCAGGTGCCCCTGTGATCAGTGCGAATTCGAGTACTTACTCGTCTTCCAGCTCGATGTTGATACCCAGAGAACGGATTTCTTTCAACAGTACGTTGAAGGATTCCGGCATGCCTGGTTCCATACGATGATCGCCATCTACGATGTTTTTATACATCTTAGTACGGCCGTTCACGTCATCGGACTTAACAGTCAGCATTTCCTGCAGGGTATATGCGGCACCGTATGCTTCCAGTGCCCACACTTCCATCTCACCGAAGCGCTGACCACCGAACTGAGCTTTACCACCCAGCGGCTGCTGAGTAACAAGGCTGTAAGAACCGGTAGAACGCGCGTGCATCTTATCGTCAACAAGGTGGTTCAGTTTCAGCATGTACATGTAGCCGACAGTAACCTGACGCTCGAATTGCTCGCCGGTACGGCCGTCAAACAGTGTGATCTGGCCAGAGGTTGGGATTCCGCCCATTTCAAGCAGTTGCTTGATCTCTGACTCTTTCGCACCGTCGAAGACTGGTGTTGCGATCGGCATACCTTTTTTCAGGTTCTCAGCCAGACGCAATACTTCGTCATCGGTGAAGGTGGTCAGATCAACTTTCTGACAAACGTCGTCGCCCAGATCATAGGCACGCTGGATGAACTCGCGCAGCTTAGAAACTTCTTCTTGTTTCTTCAGCATGGCATTGATTTTTTCACCAATACCTTTCGCGGCCATACCCAGGTGGGTTTCCAAAATCTGACCAATGTTCATACGTGATGGAACGCCCAGCGGGTTCAGTACGATATCAACAGGAGTCCCGTTTTCATCGTAAGGCATATCTTCGATCGGGTTGATCTTGGAGATAACACCTTTGTTACCGTGGCGGCCTGCCATCTTGTCACCAGGCTGGATTTGACGTTTAACGGCCAAATACACTTTAACGATTTTCAGCACACCTGGTGCCAGATCATCGCCCTGAGTGATTTTACGACGCTTAGCTTCGAGTTTTTTCTCAAACTCGGATTTCAGTTCGTCGTACTGTTCAGCAAGCTGTTCCAACTGATTCTGTTTGTCTTCGTCAGTCAGTGACAGTTCTAACCAACGATCGCGAGGCAATTTGCCAAGTTTGTCAGCTTCAACACCGCCAGCAACCAGCGCAGACTGGATACGCGCAAACAGACCCGCTTCCAGAATCTGCAGCTCTTCAGTCAGGTCTTTCTTAGCCTGCTTCAGCTGCATCTCTTCGATTTCCAACGCACGCTTGTCTTTTTCCACGCCATCGCGGGTGAAGACTTGCACGTCGATAACCGTACCGGATACGCCGTTTGGTACACGCAGAGAAGAGTCTTTAACGTCAGACGCTTTCTCACCGAAGATCGCACGCAGCAGTTTCTCTTCTGGCGTCAGCTGGGTTTCACCTTTAGGTGTCACCTTACCAACCAGAATGTCACCACCGGTCACTTCAGCACCGATATAAACGATACCGGACTCATCCAGTTTAGAAAGCGCAGCTTCACCCACGTTAGGGATGTCAGCGGTGATCTCTTCAGGCCCTAACTTGGTGTCACGGGACACACATGCCAGTTCCTGGATATGGATGGTCGTGAAGCGGTCTTCCTGCACAACACGTTCGGAGACTAAGATGGAGTCTTCGAAGTTGTAACCGTTCCAAGGCATGAACGCGACACGCATGTTCTGACCCAGTGCCAGTTCGCCCAGATCTGTTGACGGACCATCTGCCAGCACGTCGCCGCGCTCGATTGGCTCGCCCAGATTCACACACGGCATCTGATTGATGCAGGTGTTCTGGTTAGAACGGGTGTATTTGGTCAGGTTATAAATGTCGATACCTGCTTCGCCCGGGTACATCTCTTCTTCGTTAACACGAATAACGATACGGGATGCATCCACGTACTGAACAATACCGCCACGTTTAGCTACGGCAGTAACACCGGAGTCAACCGCTACAGCACGTTCCATACCAGTACCTACCAGCGGCTTATCAGCGCGCAGGGTCGGAACTGCCTGACGTTGCATGTTCGCACCCATCAATGCACGGTTGGCGTCATCGTGTTCCAGGAATGGAATCAGTGAAGCACCAACGGATACAACCTGTTGGGTAGAAACGTCCATGTAGTCAACCTGATCGCGGCTAAACAGGCTTGATTCGCCTTTGCTACGACAAGTGACCAGGTCTTCAATGAAGCGCCCTTCTTCGTCCAGGTTGGAGTTCGCCTGAGCGATTACGAAGTTGCCTTCTTCAATTGCAGACAGATAGTTGATTTCATCAGTCACCAGACCATCACGCACGCGACGGTAAGGGGTTTCCAGGAAACCGTACTCATTGGTCTGTGCATACACAGACAAGGAGTTGATCAGACCGATGTTTGGACCTTCTGGCGTTTCGATTGGACATACGCGACCGTAGTGAGTCGGGTGTACGTCTCGAACTTCAAAGCCAGCACGTTCACGGGTCAAACCGCCCGGGCCCAATGCAGAGATACGACGCTTGTGCGTGATCTCAGACAACGGGTTGTTCTGGTCCATAAATTGTGACAGCTGGCTTGAGCCGAAGAATTCTTTCACCGCAGCCGAAATCGGCTTAGCGTTGATCATATCCTGAGGCATCAGTGTGTCGAGGTCGCCCAGAGACAAACGCTCTTTAACAGCACGCTCAACACGAACCAGACCTACACGGAACTGGTTTTCAGCCATTTCGCCGACGGAACGAATACGACGGTTGCCCAAGTGGTCGATATCATCCACTTCGCCCTGGCCGTTACGAATGCCGATCAGCTTTTTCATTACCTGAATGATGTCGTCTTTGCTCAGGATACCTGAACCTTCGATTTCATCACGCAGCAGAGAACGGTTGAACTTCATACGACCAACAGCAGACAGGTCGTAGCGATCTTCAGAGAAGAACAGGTTCTCAAACAGGCTTTCGGCCGCTTCACGCGTTGGTGGCTCACCAGGACGCATCATTCGGTAGATTTCAACCAGTGCGCTCAGGCGATCGCTGGTTGGGTCGACGCGAATGGTCTCGGACATGTACGCACCATGATCGAGGTCGTTGGTGAACAGCGTTTCAATGGTTTTGTGACCGGACTGGCTCAGTTTAGCCAGCAGATCCAGAGACAATTCCATGTTAGCCGGGACGATCAGCTCACCGGTATTTGTGTCAATGTAGTCTTTAGAGACCACTTTCCCTGCGATGTACTCAACAGGAACTTCGATGCGCTGAATTTCGTCTTTTTCAAGCTGACGAATATGGCGGGCAGTGATGCGGCGGCCTTTTTCTACATAGACTTTGCCGTCAGCTTCGATATCAAAGGAAGCTGTTTCACCGCGCAGGCGCTCAGGTACCAGTTCCATCTGCAACTTGTTGTCGCGGATCTGGTAAGTCACCTTGTCAAAGAACAGGTCAAGGATCTGTTCAGTCGTGTAATTTAATGCACGCAGAATGATGGTCGCAGGTAATTTACGGCGACGGTCAATACGCACAAACAGGTTATCTTTCGGGTCAAACTCGAAATCTAACCATGAACCGCGGTAAGGGATGATACGTGCGTTATAAAGCACTTTACCCGATGAGTGGGTTTTACCCTTATCGCTGTCGAAGAATACGCCCGGACTACGGTGCAGCTGAGATACGATAACCCTCTCAGTACCGTTAATCACGAAGGTACCATTTTCGGTCATGAGCGGAATTTCGCCCATATAGACTTCTTGTTCCTTGATGTCTTTGACCGTACCTTCTGGTGCTTCACGTTCATAGATTACCAGGCGCAGTTTCACGCGCAGTGGCGCGGAGAACGTCACACCACGGATCTGGCATTCTTTAACGTCGAATACAGGCTCACCAAGACGGTAGCTAACGTATTGCAGCTCAGAGTTACCGCTGTAGCTCTTGATAGGGAATACAGAACGGAATGCAGCTTCCAGACCGTACTGGCCTTCCGGATCTTGCTCGATAAACTTCTGGAACGAGTCAAGCTGGATAGAAAGGAGATATGGAATGTCCAAAACTTGTGGACGTTTACCAAAATCCTTACGAATGCGTTTTTTCTCGGTATAGGAGTAAACCATAGGGTTCCTCAGCTCGCTGATCAGTGACCCAATCTTGTCTGCCCTGAGAAGGACAGTTCATGCAACACCGTTTATGTCGATCGGAAAGCAGAAACGCTTCCCGCAATATCTGTTTTCTACCACTCTTAAATCATTTCGTTGTGCGTTATCTGTAGATGAGCTACAGCAAGGGGCATCAATATATTAAGGCGTCTATAGAAAGAGATATTAGAGTAGTTCAGTGCTCAAACAGTGTGAAACACCACTGACACTCTATAGCGCAAAAAGGCTGGTGACTAAAAAGTCACCAGCCATCAGTCTGTTAGGACAGACTGCACTCCGGGAAGTTAAACTTACTTAACTTCAACAGAAGCACCAGCTTCTTCCAGAGATTTTTTCAGAGCTTCAGCGTCGTCTTTGCTGATGCCTTCTTTCAGAGCTGCTGGAGCAGACTCAACCAGGTCTTTAGCTTCTTTCAGACCCAGGCCAGTTGCGGTACGAACAGCTTTGATAACTGCAACTTTGTTCGCGCCAACAGCAGCCAGAACAACGTCGAACTCAGTTTTTTCTTCAACAGCTTCAGCAGCAGCAGCAGGACCTGCAACAGCAGCAGCAGCTGAAACGCCGAATTTTTCTTCCATAGCGGAGATCAGTTCAACGATTTCCATTACAGACAGAGCTGCAACGCCTTCAATGATTTGTTCTTTAGTGATTGACATTTCAAGTGTTCCTAGAATTCAGAAATAGTGTATACGTAAGCAAATGAACGAGATAGAAAAGGCTGATTAAGCAGCTTCTTTCTGATCGCGTACAGCAGCCAGAGTGCGAACCAGTTTGCCTGCAGAGGCTTCTTTCATGGTTGCCATCAGGCGTGCGATTGCTTCTTCGTAAGTAGGCAGAGTTGCCAAGCGGTCGATTTGAGCCGCAGGAATAAACTCACCTTCAAAGGCCGCAGCTTTAACCTCAAATTTTGCATTCGCTTTAGCGAAATCTTTGAACAGACGGGCAGCAGCGCCTGGGTGTTCAGCAGAGAATGCAATCAAGGTTGGACCGACAAACGTGTCTTTCAGGCACTCAAACTGAGTACCTTCTACGACGCGACGCATCAAGGTGTTGCGAACAACACGCATGTAAACGCCAGCTTCACGACCTGCTTTACGCAGTTCAGTCATTTTATCTACAGTTACGCCACGAGAATCCGCAACAACCGCAGACAGCGCGCCTTTGGCTACTTCGATGACTTCAGCAACAATCGCTTGTTTGTCTTGAAGATTTAATGCCATTAGCTTTTTGCTCCTGGATTTGGCCGGGGAAAATCCCCGGAACTCACATCACTTGTTATCGAGAATCGATATCAAGCGTTCAAACACGGTGAGCAGAGAATCCAGCAAAGACAAATCTTAATTCTTTATAAAAAAGACAAAGAAATATTTTCTTCAGGCTCTGTCACCGTCTACGCAGGAAGGATTAAGCCCCTTTCGAGACACCTGCGGTCTTGGACGGAGGTCTGGATAGGCCAGACTCCAACCGAAAAATCTTGGTTTCGCATTAACGAAACAACGGGCCATAGATTCTAGACAAATCTACCGCCCGCGTAAAGCGATAAACGTCAGCAGTTAATTAGTTAACTGTTGCGCTCAGGCCGCTTTGATCAACAGCAAGACCAGCGCCCATGGTAGTGGACAGGCTTACTTTCTTGATGAAAACGCCTTTAGCCTGAGAAGGCTTCGCTTTTTTCAGAGCGACCAACAGAGCTTCCAGGTTTTCTTTCAGCTTGTCGGATTCGAAATCAACCTTACCGATAGTGGTATGGATGATGCCGTTTTTGTCGTTACGGTAACGAACCTGACCAGCTTTAGCATTCTTAACCGCTTCAGCAACGTTAGGGGTTACAGTACCAACTTTCGGGTTAGGCATCAGACCACGTGGGCCCAGAACCTGACCTAATTGGCCAACAACGCGCATTGCATCTGGAGATGCGATAACAACGTCGAAGTTCATTTCGCCTTTCTTGATCATGTCAGCCAGATCTTCCATACCTACCAGCTCAGCGCCTGCAGCTTTAGCAGCTTCAGCGTTTGCACCTTGGGTGAAGACGGCAACGCGAACAGAACGACCGGTGCCGTGTGGCAGTACGGTTGCGCCGCGAACGTTTTGATCAGATTTACGAGCGTCGATGCCGAGGTTAACAGCAACGTCAACGCTTTCTACGAATTTAGCAGTGGCCAGCTCTTTGAGCAGAGCAACGGCTTCGGTGATGTCATACTGTTTAGTAGCATCAACTTTGTCACGGATCACGCGCATGCGCTTGGTCAGCTTAGCCATTTATTAATCCTCCACTACCAGGCCCATGGAACGAGCAGTACCTTCGATGGAGCGAGTCATCGCTTCAACGTCAGAACCAGTCATGTCCGCAGCTTTGGTTTCTGCGATTTCACGAACCTGAGCACTCGTTACTTTACCCACTTTGTCTTTGTTCGGCTTGCCGGAACCAGACTTGATACCAGCCGCTTTCTTCAGCAGTACTGCTGCAGGAGGGGTTTTGGTAACAAAGGTGAAAGAACGGTCAGAATAAACAGTAATAACAACAGGAATTGGCAGGCCTTTTTCCATGCTATCAGTCTTAGCATTGAACGCCTTACAGAATTCCATGATGTTCACGCCTTGCTGACCCAGAGCTGGACCAACTGGCGGACTTGGGTTTGCCATACCGGCTGCAACTTGCAGCTTAACGTAGGCTTGTACTTTCTTGGCCATGGTAAATATCCTCGTTTGGGTGATATCGCCTGTTTGAAGAGGCTCCCCGTTATTTGCAGAACTTGGTTCTTTACGTTTCACGTGCAGAGGCTGCACATAAAAACAAAAGGCGCGAAATTATAGTTCAATTTCGCGCCTTGTACAACATCTGTTCTAACGAATATTTAGAAAGCTGCTGTTAGCCTTTTTCAACCTGACCGAAGTCCAGTTCAACCGGTGTTGCACGGCCAAAGATGGATACAGACACTTTCAGGCGGCTTTTTTCGTAATCAACTTCTTCAACCACACCATTGAAGTCCGCAAACGGACCGTCGTTAACACGTACCAGTTCACCTGGTTCAAACAATGTTTTAGGACGTGGCTTATCACCCACTTGTTGCAGGCGATTCATGATCGCATCAACTTCTTTATCGCTGATTGGTGCAGGACGATCTGACGTTCCGCCAATGAAGCCCATCACACGAGGAACGCTGCGAACTAAGTGCCAGCTGGCGTCATTCATTACCATCTGTACCAGCACATAACCCGGGAAGAATTTACGTTCACTTTTACGGCGCTGGCCACCACGGATCTCAACCACTTCTTCAGTTGGAACCATGACTTCACCAAACAGTTCTTCCATGTCATGTAATTTGATGTGCTCACGCAGCGATTGCGCTACGCGGCCTTCAAAGCCAGAAAACGCCTGAACGACGTACCAACGTTTTTTAGGTGCTTCAGACATTTAGAACCTCAAGCCAGTAATGAAAGATACCAGGCGGACTAAAATACCATCCAGCCCCCACAGAATCAGAGACATAACGGCAGTCACCGCAGCAACGATCAGTGTGGTATGCAATGTTTCCTGGCGCGTTGGCCAAATGACTTTACGTACTTCAGTACGCGCTTCACGAGCAAACGCGACTGTCGCTTTGCCTTTAGTGGTCAGTAATGCCACTGCGCCTGCAATTGCGATAATAACAACTACGGCTAACGCGCGTAACGGCAGGCTGTATGCACGGTAATAATAGTTACCGACAATAGCTACAACCAACAAAACGGCAACAACCAGCCACTTTACCGCTTCCAGGCCGCGCCCGCTCCCTTGAGCCTCGGTATTCGCACTCATAAACCAACCCGTCACAATGATTCAGAACAAACAACTTTGCCTCGCATTGCGAGGCAAACCAAACCGATCGATGCTCTACTTGAGCGCAATTCGGTGTTTTACGCTATATCTCAGAGCCTATCTCACCAGTGATTATGACGTAAAAATCGCTGATGAGATAGGTTCTAGCGCCACAGCGTAGAAAAAAGGGCATCGAATGATGCCCTTTTAGTGTGTATTGCGTCAACGAATAGTGACAAAAAACTATCAGCGATTAAGCGATAACTTTAGCAACAACACCAGCACCTACAGTACGGCCGCCTTC